>JAPOVS010000026.1 GCA_026708055.1 bacterium
CCGCCGGCGCCCCAAGCCCCGACACCGACCCCACTTGCTCAGCAGTCTCCTAGCCGAAGCAACGTGGTCCCCGCCCATGCGGGGGTGAGCCCCGGTAAAGGTTTCCGCGGTTGCCGGGAAACGAGTGGTCCCCGCCCATGCGGGGGTGAGCCACGGAAGGCGTAGGCGAAGCGTTGCGGCCGAAGCGTGGTCCCCGCCCATGCGGGGGTGAGCCCTGCCCCAATTGATTGCCGATGCCAAGATCAAGGTGATCCCCGCCCATGCGGGGGTGAGCCCATCTAGACGCCTGCCATCTGGCTGTAGGGACTGTGGTCCCCGCCCATGCGGGGGTGAGCCCCTGTCCAGTGACGCCCGCTGCCTCTGATCCTTGTGGTCCCCGCCCATGCGGGGGTGAGCCCCCGGGGCGCCTACTCGCGCAGCCGCGGCCGCGGTGGTCCCCGCCCATGCGGGTGCCGGCTCACCCGGTGGATGGCGACCCCAGCACCCGGCCCTCGGGCCGCGTGAGCATTGAACTCGCCCGCGATTGGCCCACAACAGCCCCGCTCCCGTCCCTCGCCGCCACGCCTGCCGGAACGTAGGCTGTGGACATGGCCGTTGTTGCGCCAGCGGGTGCGCCGAGTCTGGTTGACGCGGA
Organism: bacterium; assembly: GCA_026708055.1. NCBI lineage: Bacteria > bacterium. The sequence goes on from JAPOVS010000026.1 coordinate 635, forward strand.
GGCGGCGGCGGCGGCGCTGATCGAAGCCGGCGTTGCCGAGGTGTTGCTGTTCGGGTCGGTGGCCCGCGGCACCGCCACCGACGACAGCGACATCGACCTAGTGGCGATCTTCGCCGACCTGGATTATGCGGTCCGCGATGTGCGCCGCCGGGAGTTGGAGGCCGTCGCCACCGCCGCGGTGGCATGGCCGGTGCAGGTGCACGTGACGGATCGTCCGGAGTGGCGTGCCCGTATCAAGCGAGTGTCGTCCTCATTCGAGCGCCGCATCGCCGCCGACACGGTCCCCCTCGCCGCCGCGGCGAGCGAGAGTGCAGCGGATTGGGACAAGGAGATGGTGTTGCCGATGAGTAATCCCCAGGAGGCTCTGGGCCAGTTCCGTACGTGGGTGCTGCCCGCCCTGGAAGGCCTCGCCAACGACACCCGCCGGAGTATCACCGAAGAGGACCCCGACGCGACCCCAGAGGACCAGGAGACCGCCCGCCTGAACCGGCTGGTGCGCGTCTGCGCGGCCGCGGCGATGACCGTCGAGACCTCCCTGAAAGCCCTGGCGGTGTTGTACGCCGAGAAGTCCCCGACGAAGCAGGATCTGAAACGAAACGGCCACAAGATCCGGCGAGGCCTCGCCCGCCTCGAGCGGGACGTCCCCGAGCCCGCCCGCTCGGCGGTCAGGGAAGTCCTCGAGCGCTACGGCGTCGACATCGACGTCCTGTCGTCGTGGCGCGAGGAGGGGACCTACCCCGATGATGCGCCCCTGGTTTGGGCCAGGGCGGATCGTCTTGCCGGCTCCTACGCCGTGATGGCCCCGGATGTCGCCGCCGTGCTCGCCGAGCACCTACAGCGCAATATCGACCCAGGCGATCCCAAACTGGCCGCCGCTGCCGCCAGCCGAGATCGCCTGGCAGCCCTCATTGCGGCCCAGGATGTGCGCGCGGGCGTCCCTGCAGTTAGCGGCCTGGACGTCTAGCCGCTTCCCGCGGGCCTTCTCGCCCGCGATGGCCCAATAACACCCCGCAGCCCCTGGCCCTCGGGTCGGATGAGGCTTGGCCGGGAAGATCATGATGGCCAGAATCGCAGTGGCATCGCGCCGGACTGATCAACTGCACAGGTCAAATGAACTCGAACACACCTCGCCGTATCGCGAAGTCGTGGTCCGCCAGATAGTCCATCCCCAGCACTTGGCTAGTCGAGGAGTTGGCCACCTTGCTTACGCGGGCAGGAGTGACATGCCGAGGCAGCCGAGTCGTGTCGGGGGATGACCGATGGGGTGGGTGGAGAATCGGCCGGCGGGGAATCTGTTGAATCCTGCGCGCGAGGCGGTGTAGTCGTCGTCGAAGATGTCGACTACCTGCCCGTCGTGCATCAGCGCGACGCGACCGAGATCGGTGCACTCCAAGTCCCGGCGGTACTTCGCCTCGAAGATCTCCCGGTTGTCCGAGACCTGGCCGTAAATGCCGGACTCTTTCACGGGCCGCCCCCCCCCCGTGCCTTGCGCAACCAGCGACTCTTGAGCCACCGCCAAACGCGAGGGCGACGTGCCAATAGTGGGTTCACGATATATCAACCGCTACAGCGGATAGCGGTTGCGTGGCGGCAGGGTCCCGACAGCGGCACCGACCAGCGGAGACCGGCCCGGCGGTGGACCGACCGCCGGTTGCACGGCGAACGACAGTCTGCCCGGCGCTGCGAATTCCCGGCCGGGGCGGCAGCACCGAGCAGCGGTTGCCCAGCAGTCGGCGGTCGCCCCGACGGACAGGCGACGCTCAGGTCAGGTGGGCTCGGCCCCTGTTGATGATGGCGGCCATGCGGCGGTTGACGGTGCGGGGCATCACCTCGGCGAGGCTCGAGGCGATCCGGTAGCCCAGGCCGGGGACGTAGACGACCTTCCGGCGCGCCGCGGCCCGGAGCGCCAGGTGGGCGACCTGCTCGGCCTCCATCCACAGCCAGCCGGGGGCCTTGCTGATCTGGCGCTGCTGGCCGGCGCGGGCGTGCAGCTCGCTGCGGGTGAGGCCGGGTGCCACCGTAGTGACCGTCACACCGGTGTCGCGGAGTTCCTCGTGGAGTCCCTGCCCGAAATAGGTGACGAATACTTTCGAGGCGGCGTAGACGGCCTCGTAGGGCAGCGGCTGTGACCCGGCGATGGAGGAGACGTTGAGGATGGATCCGCGGCCCTTGGCGACCATCTGGCCGGCGGCGGCCCGGCTGAGCGACACCACGGCCGCCACGTTGAGCGCCACCATCTCCTCGGCCACATCGCCGGCAGGACCGGTGAGGGGGCCGAAACTCCAGATGCCCGCGTTGTTGACGAGCAGGTCGATGGGCTCATCGGCGGCAGCGCAGCGGCGAGCCACGGCATCGAGTTGCGCCGGATCGGTGAGGTCGGCCGGAAGCACCTCGGCCGGGACCTCCAGCGACGCGGCGAGCTTCCCGAGGCGCTCGGCGTTGCGCGCCACGAGGACCAGGTGGGTGCCTCGGCGCGCCAACTCCCCGACCATGGCCTTGCCGATGCCAGCCGATGCCCCCGTCACCAGCGCCCGGCTCCACATGATTCGCTTCATCGGGTGATCTCCTCTGAGGGCACACCGTCCGGAACGGCCGCCCTTGCAACCGTCCGCAGGCTACGCAGTACCGGTCAGAATGCCCCAGCCAGCCGCCCGGCAAGTGAGTTGCTCCCAGGCAGTGCCCCCTTGGACGTGCGCTGCGCGATCCACTGGAGACGCTGATCAGGCCGCTGGCGTGTGGATTCTGGGCTTCGCCGGAATGACGAATCGAGTACGCCGCAGCAGCTAGATCACCGTCCCGGCGGCCACGGCCAGGCGCACCTCGGCTCGCTTGAGAGCCGCCGCCGCCTCGGTGTCGTCGGGCTCCTCAACGAGCGCGGCCCTCGCCCGCTCGGCGGCCGCCGTCGCACGGTCCACATCGATCTCGGCCGCCAGCTCTGCCGCGTCGGACAGGATCGCCACCTTGTCCCCCGAGACCTCCACGAAGCCGCTGTGCACGGCGATCATCCGGGTCTCGCCGTCGGTGGTGTAGATCCGCACCCGCTCGGGCAGCAGCACCCCCACGAACGGAACGTGGCCGGGCTGGAAGGCGATGTCCCCGTCGGTGGTGCGGACCAGCACCATCGAGGCGGTCGCCTCCAGGACGACCTCCTCGGGGGAAACCAACTCGACCCGCAGGGACACGCTACGCCGCCTGCGCCTGCAACTCGGCCGCCTTGCGCTTGGCGTCCTCGGCGCCGCCGACCATGAAGAACGCCTGCTCGGGCAGGTCGTCCAGATCGCCGGAGACCAGCGCCTCGAAGCTCTCCACCGTCTCGGAGACCGACGTGAAAATGCCCGGCATGCCGGTGAAGACCTCGGCCACGAACATGGGCTGGGAGAGGAAGCGCTGCACCTTGCGGGCGCGCGACACGGTCACCTTGTCCTCCTCGGACAACTCGTCGAGACCCAGGATGGCGATGATGTCCTGCAGCTCCTTGTAGCGCTGCAGGATCTCCTGCACGCGCCGAGCCACCCCGTAGTGCCGATCTCCGACCACTTCGGGGGTGAGGATCGTGGAGGTGGAGGCAAGCGGATCCACAGCCGGGTAGATGCCCAGGGCGGCGATGTCGCGGGACAGCTCCGTCGTGCCGTCGAAGTGGGTGAACGACGTGAACGGCGCCGGGTCGGTGTAGTCGTCAGCCGGCACGTACACCGCCTGCAGCGAGGTGATCGAGCGGCCCCTCGTGGTCGTGATCCGCTCCTGCAACTCGCCCATCTCGTCGGCCAAGGTGGGCTGGTAACCCACCGCCGAGGGCATGCGGCCCAGCAGCGTGGACACCTCCGAGCCCGCCTGCACGAAGCGGAAGATGTTGTCGATGAACAGCAGCACGTCCTGATTCTGGACGTCCCGGAAGTACTCCGCCATGGTCACGCCGGCCAGGCCCACGCGCAGGCGCACGCCGGGGGGCTCGTCCATCTGGCCGAACACCAGGGCGGCCTTCTCCAGCACGCCGGACTCGCCCATCTCCAGGAACAGGTCGGTGCCCTCACGGGTGCGCTCTCCCACGCCGGCGAACACCGACACGCCGCCATGCTGCTCGGCCACCCGCCGGATCATCTCGGTGATGAGCACCGTCTTGCCGACGCCCGCCCCGCCGAACAGGCCGATCTTGCCGCCCTGCTTGTAAGGGGTCAGCAGGTCGATGACCTTGATGCCGGTCTCGAACATCTGCGTCGTGGGCTCCAGCTCGTCGAACGGCGGGGCCGGACGGTGGATCTCCCACTCCTCGCCGACGTCGAGGCTGTCGCGGTCGGTGTCCAGGCAGTCGCCGAGCACGTTCCACACGTGACCCAGGGTGACGTCGCCCACCGGCACCGCGATGCCCCGGCCCAGGTTGCGCACCGGCGTGCCGCGGGTCAGCCCGTCGGTGGGGCGAAGCGCGATGGCGCGGACCCGGCCCTCGCCGATCTGCTGGGCGACCTCGGCCAGCACCGTGACGGTCTCCCCGTCAACGGTCACGTCGAAGGACACCGCCGTGTTGATCTCCGGCAGGGCGTCGGGCGGGAACTCCGCGTCGATCACCGGGCCGGCGATGGCCACGACCCGGCCGGCGGGGGTGTTTTCGCTCATCTGTCTCTCCTCGTCACCTTCGTTCTGGTCGGGCGGTGCTCGGCGGCCCCGGCGCGGCGACTAGCCGGCGCTGCGCAGGGCCTCGGCCCCGCCCACGATCTCCATGATCTCGGTCGTGATGGCGTCCTGGCGGGCGCGGTTCATCATGCGGGTCAGCTTCACGATCAGTTCCTCGGCGTTGTCGGTGGCGGCCTTCATGGCCCGCTGCCGGTTGGCGTGCTCGGAGGCGGCGGCGTCCAGCAGGGCCGAGAAGAGCCGGCTCTCCACGTAGCGGGGCAACAGCACTTCCAGCACCCCCGAGGGCGAGGGCTCGAACTCGAAGGCGGCGCGCGCCTCGGCGCTGCCGCCGCCCAGTGCGGCGATCTCCTCGATGGTGGCGAGGGGCAGGAAGCGGCGCACGGCCACCTTCTGCGACCCCAGTGAGATGAACTCCATGTAGACCAGGATCACCTGGTCGACATCTCCTGAGACGAAGCGGCCGGACACCTCTTCGGACAGCCTCCGGGCGTCGGCGTAGCGCGGGGTGTCGCTCATGCCCTCGAACGAGGCGTCTATCCGGTAGTTGCGGAACCTGAAGTAGTCCCGCCCCTTCCGTCCGACCAGGAGCAGGGAGTAGTCCCGACCCTCGCGGGTGCCGGCCATGATCTCCCGCTCGGCGGCCCGGATCACTGAGGAGTTGTAGGGGCCGGCCAGGCCGCGGTCGGAGGTGATGATGACGTAGGCCACCCGGCGGATCTCGTCGCTCTGCCGCAGCAGGGCGTGCTCGGTGGCCGCCCCGGCGGCGGCGAGGTCCTCGATGACGCTCGTGATCCGGTTGGCGTAGGGGCGGGCGGCGTGGGCGCGCTGTTGGGCCTTGACGACCCGCGTGGCGGCGATCAACTCCATCGCCCGCGTGATCTTCTTCGTGGATTGGACCGAAGAGATCCGACGCCGGAGGATCCGTTCCTCGCCGCCCGGCACGACCCGACCCGCCTAGGAGGCCTTCGCAAGAACCGTCCGCAGCCCCAGCCGGGCCGCCGGGCGGTGGATACCGGCCTCCGCCGGAATGACAACAGGGGTGGTCCTCACCATGCCCGAGCCCCCCGCCTATGCGTCGTCGGTTTCGGGGCGGTCGATCTCCTCCTCGGGCAGCGTGCGGTCGGAGTCGACCATGCTGCTCGAGGCGTCGGCCTGCTCGGCGGCCTCCGGCTCGGTCCCGCCCTCGGCGACGCTCGCCTGGAACTGCTCGGCGAACGCCGTCACCACGGCCTCGACGGCAGAGGGGTCGGCGGCGCCCGTCTCGACGATGGTGCGCAGCAGATCGGCGTGCCTGCTGCGGGCGAACTCCAGGAGGCCCGCCTCGAAGCGCGGCACGTCGTCGGTGGGGACGGCGTCCAGGCGGCCGCTGGTGCCGGCGAAGATGGAGATCACCTGCTCCTCGACGGGCATGGGGCTGTTGATGCCCTGCTTCAGCAGTTCGGTCAGCCGGTAGCCGCGCTCCAGCTGGGCCTGCGACACGGCGTCGAGGTCGGAGCCGAAGGCGGCGAACGCCTCCAGTTCACGGAACTGCTGCAGGTCGGCCTTCAGCGTGCCCACGGCGGTCTTCATGGCCTTGATCTGCGCGGCCGAACCCACCCGGGAGACAGAGATGCCCACGTCCACAGCCGGGCGGATGCCCGACTTGAAGAGATCGTCCTGGAGGTAGATCTGACCGTCGGTGATGGAGATGACGTTGGTGGGGATGTAGGCCGACACGTCGCCGGCCTTGGTCTCGATGATCGGCAGCGCCGTCAGCGACCCGGCCCCGCGATCGTCGCTCAGCTTGGCGGCGCGCTCCAGCAGCCGGCTGTGCAGGTAGAAGACATCGCCCGGGTAGGCCTCGCGACCCGGGGGACGCCGCAGCAGCAGCGACATCTGGCGGTAGGCCTCGGCCTGCTTGGAGAGGTCGTCGTAGACCACGAGGGCGTGGCCGCCGTTGTCCATCCAGTGCTGGCCGAGGGCGCAGCCGGCGTAGGGCGCCAGGTACTTGAACGGCGCCGGGTCCGAGGCGGGCGCCACCACGACGACCGTGTATTCGAGAGCCCCGTGCTCGGCGAAGGTGGCCACGGTCTGGGCCACGGTGGAGGCCTTCTGGCCGATGGCCACGTAGATGCAGCGCACGTCCTGGCCGCGCTGGTTCAGGATCGTGTCCACTGCGATGGTGGTCTTGCCCGTCTTGCGGTCGCCGATGATGAGCTCGCGCTGGCCACGGCCGATCGGGATCAGCGAATCGATCGCCTTGATCCCCGTCTGCATCGGCTCGTGAACCGGCTTGCGGCCGGTGATCCCAGGGGCCTGCACCTCCATGCGGCGGGTCTCGACTGCACCGAGGGGGCCCTTGCCGTCGATGGGTTCGCCGAGGGCGTTCACCACCCTGCCCAGCAGCGCGTCGCCCACCGGGATCGAGAGGATGTCGCCGGTGGCCCGCACGGCCTGGCCCTCCTCGATGTCGTCGACTTCGCCGAGCACCACGGCACCGACGGTGTCCTCGTCCAGGTTCAGGGCCAGTCCGACGGTGCCGTCCTCGAACTCGAGCATCTCGTTGACCGCCGCGCCCGGCAGGCCGCTGATGCGGGCGATGCCGTCGCCCACTTCCACGATGCGACCGACCTGGGTCTGGCTGATCTCGGGGGAGAAGCCTTCGAGATTTCGACGGATCGCGGCGGTGATGTCGCCGGTGTCGAGTGTGAAGGTTGCCATGTCTCTCCTAGAACGCTTCACGCAGTTGGTTGATGCGGGTGCGGACGCTGCCGTCGATGACCTCGTCGCCGATGCGGGTGACGAGACCGCCCATGACGTTGGCATCCACGATCACCTTGACCGTGACGTCCTTGCCGGTGGCCCGCCGCAGCGCCTCGGCCAGGCGTTGCTGCTGATCGTCGCTGAGAGCGATCGCCGAGCGGACCTCCGCCACAGCCTTGTTGCGGAGGCCGGCGCTGCGCTCCACGGCCGCCTCGATGATCCGCACGAGGTCGCTGCCGCGCCCGGCACCCACCACCATCGACACGAGCGCCACGGTGGTCTCGGCGGCGTGGCCCCCGAGCAGATCCTCCACGATCTGCTGCCGGCGGGCGGCGGGGATGCGCCGGTCGGCAAGCACCTCTCGCAAATCGTCGGAGTCGGCCAGCGCCCGCGCCACGGCGAACAGTTCGTCCTCGGTGGCGGCCAGGTCTCCCTCGGCCTGCACCACGGCGACCAGCGCCTCGGCGTAGCTGCTGACCTTCTCGGCGGACATCGGGGCCTTCCTGGGTGGCGACCGTTGCGGCGGGCTAGTTACGCGACCCGACGTCGTCGATGTAGCTCTCGATGAGCTCCACCTGCGTGTCGTGGTCGAGGTTCCGTCCGATGACCGTCTCGGCGGCGCCGATGACGATTGCCGAGACCTCACTCTGCATGTCGCTGAGCGCCTGGCGCTTGGCCGCTTCGACGTCCTGGTCCGCGCGCTGCCGCAGTTCGGCGGCCTCCGCCTCGGCGCGGGCGATCAGATCGGCCCGCACACCCTCGGCGTCGCTCCGGGCCGCGTCGATGATGCGGCCGGCCTCGGCGCGAGCGTCGGCCAGTTCGGCCTCGTAGCCCGCCTTGACCTCGAGCGCCTCGGTCCGCGCCGTCTCGGCCGCGTCGAGGTCGTCGCGGATCTTCTCGGCGCGCCGGTCCATGCCCCGCTTGACGGCCGGGAACAGCTTCCACTGCATCAGCGCCAGCAGCACCACGAAGGCGATGCCGCCCCAGATGATCTCGGTCACCTCGGGAATAATCGGGTTCGGAGCGTCGAGGCAACTCTGCAGTTTCTTCTCGAAGGACTTGAACTTCTCCTCGGCGCCCTCGTCGACGCCCCTTGCGGCGGTCTCCTCGAGGAGCGCCAGCGCCTCGCCGCCGTGACGGCCGCCGAACTCGAGGGCTTCGACCTTCTCGACGACGCAGGCTCCGGGCGTCTCGCCCGCGGCGATCACCGGTGAGGTGCCGAGCCCGGTGGCTACGAGGAATATCAGCGCGCCGGCGATCGCTCGCCGTCGCAGCCGCGACGGGCGCCTCGCCCGTCCGCCGTCCTGGATGCGTGCTCTCATGGCGTGGCCCCCGCCGGCTACGGAAGCAGCAGGATGAAGACGACGAAACCGATGAGGGCCAAGGCCTCGGTGAAGGCGATGCCGAGGAACATGGTGGTTCGCACCATGCCGGCCGACTCGGGCTGGCGGGCCATCGCCGTGACGGCGTTGCCGACCACGAGGCCGATGCCGATGCCCGGACCGATGGCCGCCAGGCCGTAGCCGAGTCCGGCGCCGATGGCCTGCAGGCCGTCGAGGAACTCGCCTGCTTCTGTCTGGGCAAGGATGCCGATTGTGGCAAGGAGGTTCACGTTGCTTCTCCTCTTGGTGGGATGCGGTTCTTTCGATCGAGTCCGGTTGGCGGATGGGTTCGGCGGCTAGTGCTCCGGATGCAGGGAGCCGCCGATGTACACGGCGGTGAGGATCGTGAAGATGAAGGCCTGCAGGGCGCTCACGAAGATCTCGAAGGCGGTCAGCAGCACCAGCATGAAGAACGGCAGCAGCCCCGGCACGTAGCCGAAGCCCCAGAGCGCGGCCGACAGCACGGCGAAGGTGACCAGCAGCAGGTGCCCCGCCATCATGTTGGCCCAGAGCCGGATCGCCAGGCTGAGAGGCCGGATCAGGAAAGTCGAGAACAACTCGATGGGGGCCACGATGAGGTACAGCGCCTTGGGCACCCCCGGCGGGAACAGCGAGTTCTTGAGGTAGCCGCCCAGACCCTGGCTGCGGATCCCGATGTAGTTGTAGATCACCCAGACGACGAGGGCCAGCAGCAGCGGAACCGCCATCCGGGAATTGCCCGGGAACTGGATGAACGGGATGACCTCGAAGATGTTGATGAAGAAGATGAAGAAGAACAGCGACGTGAGGAACGGCATGAACCGCCGGCCGTCGGAACCGATGGTCTGCATCACGATGTTCTGCTCGACGAAGTTGATGCCGCCCTCGGCAACGTGTTGTACGCCGCTGGGCACGAGGGCACGCTTCCGGGCGGCCAAGCCGAAGGTGACCACGGTGAGGATCATCCCCGCGAGGTAGATCAGCGACGTCTTGTTGAGCGCCAGGTAGGTGTCGCTGAAGGCGATGTCGGGCCACTCGAAGAGATGGGTGACCGCCGGGAAGTCCAGGGCGAAGATGCTCATGCCGTCACGCTCGCGTCACTTGCCGGAGCGGTCTGGGTGCCCGGATCTGCGCCGCGCCCCCGGCGGGGACGCTTGCGTGCGCCGGTACGGAACAGGCCCGTACCAGGATGCAGGTCGGGGTGCGCCAGCGAGGCCGCCACATGGCGCAACTCCCAGATCAGCAGGCCGATGTGCAGCACCAGCAGCACGATGGCGAACGGCACCGCGTCGAACCACGCCTCATTGCGGATCGGCACGACCACCGCGGTGATGATCCCGAGGCGCAGGAAGTAGCCGACGAGCACGCCGGCCATCAGCACCGTCGGGGAGACGCGGGCGCACAGCCCGATGATGGCCGCCCCCGCCAGGAAGTTGAAAAGCACCAGGCCCAGCGCCAGCAGGGCCGACCAGAGCCCGTCCAGCCCCCAGCCGAGTGCGCAGAACAGCACCAGCGGCGGACCTGCCAGGAGGCCCCTGCGGGCGATGTCGCCGGCGACCCTCCGCTCGGGAGCGTCGGGCGCCGGACCCGCTGCGGGTGTGGGGATCCGCTCAGACATCGGAGCCTCGCCGTCCCGGCAGCCTGCTCTCGAAGGTCTGCATCCGCTGCTCGTAGCGCTTGAACGCCTTCCAGGTGGTGTAGGCCAGCACGATCGACATGAACAGCAGCGTGAAGAGCGGCGTCGTGCCGACGCCCCTGTCGAGCAGCAGACCGAAGAAGGCGAACAGTGCGGGCGTGGCGATCATCTCGAAGGCCGTGGACAGCGCGTCGCCGGCGCCGTGCGGCCTCACGTGCGCGCCGTGCTTGCGGAGGTCGCGCCGGCCCATGCCCGTCTCTTCGCCCAACCTGTCAGCCACCTGCGATGATCCCCACCTGCCGCGCACGGCCCGAGCAGCCGCTTGTGAAACCACGCGCAAGCTACCGGCGACCGGTTCGGCTCACAACCCCCGCCGCCCCGGCCGCTCGTGCCGATCCGCCCTTTGAGCGGTGCAGGCGACCCGCATCGCCCGAGCCCTTGGGAGTAGCGCCCAGGAGTACGCCGACGCCGGCCGTGGGTCATTTCAATAGCTGTACCAGCACTCGACGCGGCCGTCGGGGCGGAGGGCGCAGGTGTGCCATTGGCCGGCGGCGACCTGGGTGTAGGGCCCGGGGGGCGGCGCGGCGGGCGCGCCGGGGGGCGGGGCGTCGTAGAGGGTGTATTCGCCGGCGTAGTGGTCGCCCCAGCATTCCACGTCGCCGTCGGGGCGGAGGCCGCAGGTGTGCCACATCCCGGCGCTGAGCTGCGTGAACGGGCCTGGGGGCGGGTCGGTCTGGCCGTATGTCTTGTCGCCCCAGCAGAGCGCCTCGCCGCGGCGGTCCAGGGCGCAGGTGTGCTTGTATCCGGCGGCGACATCGCCGTAGGGGGCGGCGTCGAGCCACGGAGGCGGGGGCGTCGTCTGGCCGAGAGAGTTGTTTCCCCAGCAGGCGAGGCCGCCGGCGGCGTCGATGGCGCAGGCGTGCTGTCTGGTGGGGTTGCGGCTCCAGGCGTCGATGCTTCTGGGGTCCCGCCAGAGGCGCCCGTAGCCGACGCTCAGCTTCGTGTACACGCCGTCCTGGGGGCTGTCGGCCTCGCGGGGCGGTGTCTCGCCGACCCTGCCCCATCCTGTGTCGTGACCGCAGGCGACGCCGACCCGCTCACCGACACGAACGCGCCGGTCGCCCGGGCGAGCGGCGCCGTCGGCGGCTCGGGCTCCCCTTCCTGGCCGTAGTAATGAGCCTTGGAGTAATCGAAACCGGGGGGGCCGTCAGGGGGGGAATGGACGTAGTGGCGCCTGTGCACCTCCGGTGCCAGGCAAGCCAGCCGCCCGTCGGGGCGCAGCCCGCAGCCGTGCCCGTCGAGGCTCAACGACCCGAAGGCGCCCGTCAGGGCGTGGTCGGAGGCGCGCAGGCCCCAACACTCCGCCGCCCCGCCGGGGCGTATGCCGCAGGCGACCTTCCTCCCGGCGGCCACCGCGCTGAACCGCCCCGGCGGCGGGCTCGCCGCCCACCACGAGTTGTCGCCCCAGCATTCCGCCTCGCCGCCGGGGCGCAGCCCGCAACTCAAGTCCGACCCGGCCGAGACCGCCGCGAACGCCCCGCCGGGCGCCCGCGTCTCCCCCCAGTCGTCCCGCCCCCAACACTCCAGGCCGCCCCCCACGCGCAGCCCGCACGTGAACATCCCCGTGGCGTGGATCTCCGAGAACCGGCCCCCCGGCGGCGACGACTGGCCGAACCGGTCATCCCCCCAACACGCCACCTCCCCGCCTTCGCGCAGCGCGCAACCGTACCGATACCCCAGCACCACCGACACGAAACCCCCGCCGGGCGGCGGCGCGAAATCATGCCGCGGACTCGAATTGCACATCAGCCGGCCCGCGCCGGTGACGAGACACGACGCGAAGCTCTCCACCGCCAGCGCCACCGCAGGCACCCCCACGGTCCACCCGGGCACCCAGGGAGCGTAATCGTCGCGATAATCGCCCGAACACACCACGGTCCCGCCCGCCCGGCGGATACCGCAGACGACGTCCACACCGGCCTCGACCGCGGCCAGTTCCCCCTCCAACACAGCCGTGTACTCCTCGCCATGCCTGCCCCAACACTCCCCCCGGCCGTCGACGCGCAACCCGCACGCCGTGCCCAGAACATCGGTCACCACGTCGACGAACCGGCCCCGCGGCGCGTCGGTCTGGCCGAACTCGTTGTCGCCCCAACACACCACCGACCCATCGGAACGAACCGCACACCCGAACCTGTAACCCACCGCCACAGCCGAAAAACCCGACCCGCCCGAAACGGAACCGCCCATTCCGCCAGCGGGCCCCTCCGACACCGCGACCAAACCCTCAACCGCGACCGGACCCGAGCCCGCGGAGCCGTCCAACGATGTATCCGGCTCCGGTTCCAGGACCTCGGCCAACCCATCACCTGCAGCCACGCCCCCAGAACCACCGACACGCCCCTCAGGCCCTGGTGCCGCCGCGCCGGACAAGCTCTCGCTTCCGGTCACCGAGCCCGCTTGAGAGGTGCGACCAGAACCCGCACAAGACCCCGCCACCAACCACACCACCACCACGACACCGACCAAGCGCCGCCGCCTCACGGCTTCCGACCACAACCGCCCGACCATCCGACAGATGAGGGTCCCGGGCTGTGCCCCTACGGGTAGGGGGTGAAGCGGCCGCAGAGGTCGCGCACCTCGTCGCGCACAGTGGGCGGGACGGATTCGTCGTCGCGGTGGCGCAGGGTGTGGCCGATCAGCGCCGCTATCTGCTCCATCTCGTCGGGCCCCATGCCCTGGGTGGTGACCGCGGCGGTGCCGATGCGCAACCCGCTCGTGACGAACGGGGAACGCTCGTCGCCGGGAATGGTGTTCTTGTTGAGGGTGATCCCGGCCCGGTCCAGGGTGGTCTGCGCCTCGGCACCGGTGAGATCGGCATCGAAGCTGCGCAGATCCACCAGCATCAGGTGGTTGTCGGTCCCGCCGGAGACCAGCCGGAACCCCTCCTGCGCCAGCGCTGCGGCCAGGGCGCGGGCGTTGGCGACGACGCCGGCTGCGTAGGCGGCGAAGGCCGGGGTGGCGGCCTCGGCGAACGCCACCGCCTTGGCGGCGATCACGTGCTCCAGCGGTCCGCCCTGGCTGCCGGGGAACACCGCCCTGTCGACGGCGCGGGCATAGGGCTCCTTGCAGACGATGCAGCCGCCTCGGGGGCCGCGCAGGGTCTTGTGGGTGGTGAACGTGACCACGTCGGCGTGCGGCACTGGATCGGGGTGCGCACCGCCGACGATGAGACCGGCGATGTGCGCCGCATCGAACAGCAGCAGCGCACCCACCTCATCGGCTATGGCGCGCAGCGGCTCGGGGGGAATCAGCCGGGGATAGGCCGTTGCGCCGGCCACGATGAGCCGGGGCCTGTGCTCGAGCGCAACCTCGCGGACCTCGTCGAAGTCGATCCGCTCATCGGCCCCCACCCCGTAGGCCACGAAGCGGTACAGGATCCCGCTGGCGTTGACCGGCGAGCCGTGGGTGAGGTGGCCGCCCTGGTCCAGGGCCATGCCGAGCACCACGTCGCCGGGCTTCAGAAGGGCCTGGTAGACGGCCATGTTGGCGTTGGCGCCCGAGTGGGGCTGCACGTTGGCGTGCTCGGCGCCGAACAGGTCCCGGCAACGGACGCGGGCCAACTCCTCCACTTCGTCGATGACGTTGTTGCCGCCGTAGTAACGCCGGCCCGGATAGCCCTCGGCGTACTTGTTGGTCAGCACCGAGCCGGTGGCCGTCAGCACCGCCGGGGAGGCGAAGTTCTCCGAGGCGATGAGTTGCAGGGTGGTGTTCTGGCGCTCGACCTCGGCGGTGATGTGGCCGAAGAGCACGTCGTCATGGATGTCGGGCCACGGCATCGCCTGCTCCTTATGCATGCTCCGCGGATGTCGGGGGAAGTATGACGCCGGTGTGACCGCAGCGGGTGGCGGGCTTCGATCGAGAGCGCTACTGCAGACCCTGGGCGAGGCCGCCGTCGACGGGGACGGCCGCGCCGGTGACGTAGCCGGCCCACTCCGAGCACAGCAGGGCGGCGACACGCCCGAAGTCGCCAGCGTCGCCGAGCCGGCCGGCCGGCACCCTCCGGGCAACCACCGCCGGGAGATCCTCACCCCACACCGAGCGGAGCCTGGCCGTGTCGTGCAGGCCAGGTTGGATGGAGTTGACGGTGACGCCGTCGGCGGCGAGCTCGGTCGCCAGCGTCTTCAGGAACCCCGTGGCGCCGGCGCGCGCGGTGTTGGAGAGGATCAGGCCGGGCAGGGGGTGGCGCGCCGTGACCGAGGTGATCGCCAGGATCCGACCCCAGCGGCGCGCCCGCATCTCACCGGTGACGGCGTAGCACATGGCCACCACCGACATCAGGTTGAGGTGAACCGCCTCGAGGTAGTCCGTCGGCTCGCAGGACTCGTAGCCGCCGTCGGGCGGGCCGCCCGCGTTCGCCACGAGGATGTCGATCCCCCCGCCGAGAGCGTCGCGGGCGTCCCGCACGAACACCTCGGCCCCGGCTGCGTCGGACACGTCGGCCACGACCGGGACAGCATCGGGAATGCCCTCGACCGCGCGCGCCAAGCGCTCGGGATCCCGCCCGGAGACGACGACGCTGCAACCTTCACCGGCCAGCGCCTCCGCCACGGCCAAGCCCAGCCCGGCTGAGGAAGCGGCGACCGCGGCTCGTCGCCCTCGCAACCCCAGATCCATGCGCCGATAGTACCGAGGTGTGTGCTGAGCAATCCACAGGCAGCGCCAGTCGGGTAGCTGAAGGCTGGATTCCGGCCTGCGCCGGAATGACGCGCGGGTCGAGGCGTCCGCAGCATGGCTCAGCAGGCTCCGAAGGCGCCGGACCGCACAGATTCCCTCGGCACCCGGTCGGGGGGCGGGAGATCGAGGCGGCGCGGGCTGTGACAGGGCACCGGACCGCGCGGGCTCCCGCGGCATCCGGGGCTCGCCGCAGGCTCAACTACCCTGCCAGGGAATGGCGGGTACACCAGAGCCCGACTCCTCGGTGGGGACCGCCCGCACGGATACACCCGCCGAGCGCCCGAGCGGGGAGGCCCTCCCCGCCGCGCTGGCGATCAGCGGCGGTGACGTGGTGACGATGAACGCCCGCCGGGACGTGCTGGTGGGCGGCACCGTCGTGATCGCCGGCGACCGAATCGTGGCGGTCGGCTCAACGGCGGCGCTGCGGTCGGCCTACCCGGATGCTGCCGAGCTGGACGCATCCGGGTGCATCGTGACGCCAGGGCTGATCAACGCGCATCAGCACCTCACCGGCGACCCCCTCGTGCGCAGCTGCATCCCCGACCTGCTGGCACCCGGCGAGTCAATCTTCTCGTGGTCGGTGCCGCTGCATGCCGAGCACACGCCCGACGACGATGAACTGTCGGCCACGCTCACGGCCGCGCAGAGCGCGCTTTGCGGCGTCACCACTCTCGTGGAGGCGGGCACCGTGGCGAACCCCGACCGGGTGTCCGCGGGAATGGCGGCCGTGGGTGTGCGCGGCACCGTGGGCACTTGGGGGTGGGACATCGCCGACGCCCCGTTCGCAGCGCCCGCCGACGAGGTGCTGGACCGCCAGCGGCAGGTCCTGGCGGCGCACCCGGCGGGCGGGCTCGTGGAGGGCTGGGTCACGCTGGTCGGACACGATCTGGCGAGCGACGAACTGCTCGTCGGCGCTGCGGACCTAGCACGCGGCACCGGCTGCGGCATGACCATGCACATCTCGCCCACCTCCGCGGACCCCGAGAGCTACCTGCGCCAGCGCGGTGCCCGGCCCCTCGTGCACTTCGACCGGCTGGGGATCCTGGGCCGTCACCTGCTGCTGGCCCACGGCGTGTGGCTGGACGACGACGAAGTGGAGCTCGTGCTGACCACGGAGACCGCCGTCGCCTACTGCCCGTGGGCCTACCTGCGGTTGGGCCAGGGCGTCACGGTGGCCGGGCGACACCTCGAGTTGGCGCGCCGGGGCGGCCGTCTGGCGCTGGGATGCGATGCGGGCAACGCCGGCGACCTGCCCGATGTGCTGCGGGCCGCCGCGCTGGCGGCCGGACTGGCGCGGGACATGCCGGTGGATCCCGAAGGATTCGGAGCGCACCACGCATTCGAGTTGGCCACCATCCGGGGCGCCGAGGCTATCGGCAAGGGCGCCGAGATCGGTTCGCTGGAGGTGGGCAAGCTGGCCGACGTGGTGATCTTCGACTGCGAGGCGTCGGCCTTGACGCCCCGCGGTGACGTGGCTCTGCAGTTGGTGTGGGGCAGCGACGGGCGCGACGTACGCGACGTGTTCATCGGGGGACGGGCCGTGGTGCGCGACGGCCGCTGCAGCACCGTCGACGCGGCCGAACTCCGCAGCGCCGCTGCCGAGGCTCAGCGGGATCTCTTGCACCGCGCGGGCATCGAGGTGCCGCACACCTGGCCGCAGGTGCCCGCCGGCTGATTGCGGCCGGCCGCGGAGCCGGTGCCGGGGATGCAGCGACGATGAGGCGCCCTGCCGGCAACTGGATCCCGGCCTCCGCCGGGATGCCGAGCGAGAGACCGAGACGACGAGCGAGAGACCGAGACGACGAGCGAGAGACCGAGGCGACGACGGTGAGGCCGACAGGAGCGGAACGGGTCAGGCCAGGGGAGCCGTCCCGAAGGCCACGCTGAAGCGCACGCACCAGACGATCACGGTGGAGTAGTGATCGAGGTCGACGCTGGGTGGGATCTCGTAGTTCTGGGCACCGACGTTGCCCTTCAGGTCGCCGAGATCGACCCAGTCGTTCAGGAAGTCCCCGGCCGGGGCGTCGGGCGGTGCCGAGGACAGCCACACGTTGAGGTCCGGGCCGTTATCGGTGCGGAAGTTCTCGAAGCGCAGGAAACGCTGCTCGGAGCCGTCGTTCAGCACCAGCACCCGGCCCTCGGTGGGGTGGCTGCGGCTCATGAACTCGCCCGAGGCGAGCGTGACGATCTGCGGCGCCACCGGCATGGGCCGCTCCTCGTTCATGACCACCTCGCGGGGCATCGCTCCCGAGGCAATGGCCTCGTTCGTCTCATCGGCCATCTCCGGGGTGATCTCGTCGCCGGGCATTCCCGAGGCCCCCGGGCCGGCCACCAGCTCTCCCTCGGCGGGGGCCGGCGGCGCTGCCGGGGCGGGTTCGGCGGGAGCAGGAGCCGGCGTGGCGGCGGGTGCGTCGGCGGCCGTCTCGCCCGCAGGGGCAGGGGCGGGGACCTCGCCGGCCGGGGGCGCGGCGGCGGGCGCGGAGCCTTCGGCAGGGGCCGGCGCCGCAGACGCCGCCGTCTCCCCATCGGAGGTGGCCGCAGGCGCTTCGGCGGCCGCTGGGGCAGGCGCCGGAGCCGCCGGCTCGGCGGCGGGAGCCGGGGCCGGGGCCTCGGCCGGAGCCGCCGGGGCGCCGAAGGTCGGCAGCGCCTCGTCCACCTCCTCGTCGATGAAGAGCGTCTGCACAGCGAAGAAGAAGAAGATCAGCCAGATCCCCAGGCCGATGGCCGCGGCGAGGGCGATCGTGGTGATGACCCAATGGCGCCGGGCCCAGCCCCACAGGCGCCGGATGAGAGAGTTCGCTGCGTCGGGTGATGCGTCCATGCCTTCACCTCCCTGGTGCGGGATCCGCCCCGCCGGGCGGCCCCGCCAGGAGCGTCGTGCGCTGGCGGCGTTCCTGGCGGTTGCTTCTGCGGTCCAGTCTCACAGACCCGCGCCCCGACCTCCCGGCGCGGCGGGACGAAAGATCCGCTCGATGAATTAGAGCAGTAGCGGATAGGCTCTGACCAGGCGCTTTGCAGTCGACTACAGCGACGCGAATCGCGTCGCCGGAGCCTGGATTCCGGCCTTCGCCGAAATGACGAGAGTTCGCGGATTGGAATCCCAAGTCGGTGGCGGTCGCCTATCCGCTAACGCTCTTAGCCGCTCTCAATGAGTCTGCGGCACTCCTCAGGCGCTGCGGTCGGCCCCCGTGAACAGCACGCCGACGCGCGCTCCGTCGGCCACGAGTCCCGCGCCGCGAGCCGCCAGCAGCCCGGCCAGGCCGGCCGTGCCCGTCGGATCCACCGGCACGTCTGTCCAGCGCCGGGCCAGTGCGTGGGCCTCGGCCACCAGGCGCTCCGGCGCCACCACCACGTCGCCTCCCGTTGCCGCCACGCCCCAGGCGACCGGCAGCCAGTCGTAGGTGACGTCGTCCAGGATGCCCGTGGCGATGCTCTGGGGCGTATCGCCCTCCGGCGGCGCCCACGGCTGCATGAACCGCTCGGGCTGCGCCACGGCGGCCTCGAGGGCCGCTTCCATGCCCAGCTGCTCGCCCAACGACGAGAGCCGCTCCCAGGCCTGCCGCAGCGGCGCGCATCCCTCGGTCTGCACCATGTAGAACGCCGGTAGCCGGCCCACGACACCTGCGTCGGCGGCCTCGACGAAACCCTGCACCACACTGGACGCCAGCGCCCCGCCCCCCACCTGCACGAACAGCGCGTCCAGCTCCCCCGCTCCGGCGAGCGACTCGATCATCTCGAACGCCAGCGTGCGGCCGCCGTCGATGGTCCAGAGATTCTCGACGGCGACGGCGCAGAACGGCAGCGAGCCGGCCGCCGTGGCCTCGCGGAACCGGCTGAAGCAGGGATCGCCGAGCTCACCGGGCCGCCGGGGGCAGACCCCGATGTCGGCGCCCAGAGTCTCGAGGGCACCCACGATGTAGGCGTCGGCCCACGGCGGGATGAACACGTCCAGGGGACGGTCGGCGGCTCGGGCCACGGTGGCCGCCGCCAGGGCCGCATTCCCGCAGGAGGCGATGGCCAGCCGGTGCTGCGGGGCGTCGGCGTCGGCCTCGAGGTGCAGCGCCAGGCCCATGAGATGGCGCGCCTTGTGCGTGCCGGTGACGTTGCCCGTCTCGTCCTTCACCCAGAGCTCCACGCCGAGACGCCTGCTCAACTCCGGTGCGGGCGCGCTGGGCGTCACCCGGAACCCCCGCCCGTCGATCTCGGCGACCCGGCGGTCGAGCCGCTCCACGGCCGCCACGAAGTCGCCGTCGGAGCGGCCCGACTCGGCGAACCGCCGGTGTGCCCACAGCAGGCGTCGATACCGCAGGAAGGGATTGTCACTGCCGTCGTCCACGTCGAAGAATGAACCGGCCGGCGACCCCAACCAGCCGCTCTCAGCCGTGAGACGGTTCATCGGCCGATCCCGCCCCGGACGGACCGCTGAGCCGTGGTCTCGTCGATCAGCACAATGCCATCAACCGGCCGCCACGCGTGCTCAGAGCAGGGCCGCTGCTCCGCTGCGGGCGTTGAACTCGTCGATCATGGCGTCCCAGGCCGGGACCATGGCGTGCAGCCGATCCCAGAACGCCGCCTGCCGGCGCGCCTCGAAGTCCTCCACCGACACACCCTGCTGTTCCACCCAGGTGAAGTAGCCAAGATTGAAGATGCGGCTGCGGCCGACCTCGTCGAGCAGCAGAACGTGCGACGTGTCCGCACCGGCCAGGTGCGCCTCGATCTGCGCCGCTGCCGCGGCGTCGTCGAAGGAACCCCCGAAGCGTGTGCCGGTGAGGCGCGGCCGCTCGCTCTCGTAGAGGGCCGCACCGTCGGTGGCGACGGTCACGATCACGTCATCAGCGCCCAGAGGTGCCGTGCGGGCGTACTTGATGGCGGCGAGCACGTTGCAGATACTCGACAGACCGAAGTGGTCCAGCGACGCCAGCACCCCTGCCGGGATGCCGCGCCCGGCGAGGACCCGCCGCCCTCCCTCGTGGCCGAAGGCCATGAACAGGCCATCGGTGGCCGCGTCGGAGACCGCCACCGCGGCGTCGCTGTTCATGACGTTGTGGACCAGGGGGATGTGTTTGTCGCCGATGCCCTGGATGTTGTGCTCGCCGAACCCGTTGTAGAGCATGGTCGGGCACTCGAGGGCCTCGACCGCCACGATGCGGGTGCCGTGCCGCTCCTTGAGATAGTCGCCGGCGCCAAGCGTTCCCGACGAGCCGGAGGCCGCCACGAAGGCGGCGAGACGAAGGCCCGGCTGGGCCGCGGCGTGGTCGGCGAAGGCGTGCGCCAGGGCCGGCCCGGTCACGGCATAGTGGCCGGCATGGTTGGAGAACTCGGAGAACTGGTTGAAGATCACGTTGCGTTCCTCGACGGCCAGCTCGGCGCAGGCGTCGTAGATCTCCTTGACGTTGCTCTCCGAACCCGGTGTGGCCACGATGTCGCCGGGGTCGGTCACCCAGCGCTCGAGCCACTCGAAGCGCTCGCGGCTCATGTTCTCCGGCAGCACCGCCACCCCGCGGCAACCCATGATCCGGCTGATCGCCACGCCGCCGCGGGCGTAGTTCCCCGTCGACGGCCACACCGCGCGCTGGGCGGTGGGGTCGAAAACGCCGGTGACCAGGCGGGGCACCAGGCAGGCGTAGGCGGCCAGCACCTTGTGGGCGCCGATCATCGGGAACCTGTCCCCGAAGGCCACCAGGATCGGCGACGCCACGCCCGTGAACTCCGGCGGTAGCACCACGTAGGAAGGCACCTCCCGGAGACCCCCCGAAGCGGTGTCGTTGTACCAGTGGACCCGCCACAGGTTGCGGGCGTCGGCCTCGTTGCGACCCACACCGGCCAGACTCGCCAGGGCGGCGGCCGGAATCCGCTGAGGTTCGGCCAGCTGGGCGAAGGTGGGGAGCACGATTCCCTCCTCACCGAATCGCCGCGCCGCCCGCTGAAGCACCTCCACGGATGTGCCCGGTCCCATGCGGGCGTCGCGCGAATACTCGGCTACCGGGGCACTCATAGGCGTCACACGCTACCGGCCGGCGGCATCGCCGACCGCGTACATCGCGCCGCTGCGTCCCCCCAGGTAGATCACGCCGTCCCACATCACCGGCGAGGACTCGAAGCGCCACTCGTTGCCGACGTGCAACTGCCAGATGACCGGTGGCTCCACGGACGTGTCGCTGACGTCGTAGGCGGTGATCCGCCCCGCCCCGTCCGCCAGGATCAACGCCTCGTCGATCACGATCGGGCTGCTCCACAGCAGGTCGTTGAACCGCTTCTCCCAGCGGATCTCGCCCGTCCGGCGGTCGACGCCCCAGAACCTGCCGGTGTGGGTCGTAGCGAACACCATGTCGCGCCACACGACCGGCGTGCTCCACACGCCCCGCTGGGGAAACTCCGAAGGGTCGTGCACCGACCAGACGATGGGATCGTCGGGGAGGGACGGGTCGAGCTTCACGAGCTGGCCCACCTCCCGGGCGCGCGCCGTGTCGCGCTCCTCGTACTCCACGCCCAGGTACAGGTACCCCTCGGTGTCCACGACCGGTGTGGCGTCGATGTCGTCACCCGCCCAGAACCGGAAGACCTGCTCGGGCATGACCCCCCCCCGTCGAGACGCGAGATGTCCCAGCCGGTCACGAGACCACCCGAGTTGGCGAAGTAGAGCGTGTTCTCCCAGATCGCCGGAGAGGACTCGATGGCCACGTTGAAGTGGCCCTCATCGGGCTCGGCCAGATCCGCCAGCAGTTGGTCGTCCCAACCCGCCCAGTGGAACAGCAACTCGGGAGCCACCGTCACGAGACCGTCGGCGTCGTAGCCCCGGTTCAGGCGGACGACGAAGAACCGGCTGTTCTCGCCGCCCAGGAACAGGTGGTCGTCGATCACCAGCGGGCTGGAGTCCCAGTCGTCGTTCCACAGCGTGGGCGATACGTCGTAGGCACCCAGCCGCCACAGCTCCGTCGGCTCGGCCCTGTCGAAGGCCACGATCCGGAAGTAGTTGTCCCGGGACCCGAAGTACGCCAGCGGGAACTCATCGGGATCGATCGTCACCGAGGTCTTGATGAGGTCGCCGGTCTCGAACTGCGGGAGCAGCTGCTGCCCGGTGTCGGCGTCGAGGAAGTGCACGTTGTTGTCGAACGCCCCGAACACCAGCCAGGTGCGCCCGTTGCGTTCGAACACCGCCGTCTGACCGGTCCAACCCGTGCCACACCACCGCACGATCTCACCGTGATAGCTGGACTCGGCGCACATGTCGCTGTGCTGCGGATACCGCCAGAGCAACCGCGGGTCGCGCGGCACGGGGCCGGTCCCGTACCAGCTGCGAGTCGGCGAGCCGCGGAACGTGAGCACCCCCCGCGTCACATCGGCAGGGGGCTGGCCGAACGACGCGCCGTCCACCCAGGGCTCCGGCTCCTCAGCGGCGCCGGTGTCCGGCGGTAGCTCGGGAGACACCGGCGGGGGAGTAGCCGGCGCGGTGGTCGGCAGTTGCGGGGGCGGCACGGGCGGCGGTGCGGGATCCGGTGCCGGCCGCGGGTCGTGCGTCGAGTCGGTGGACACCTCGCCGGCACGCTCGGCGGTGCCGGCGAGCAGGACCGGCAGCACCAGGGCCAACAGCGCGGAGATCCCGAGCAACGTGACGCGCACCGGGACGGCGCGGGCGCGCGAAGAGGTGTTCACCGAGTCAGGAGTGTGCCGCACCTGGGCGGCGGCGTCAGATCGCGGAGTGAGCAGTCGTGCGGAACGCCCGGGTGAGCAGCGGCGTCGGCGCCGGCTCGCGGGCGGGCGCGGGTTCACCGGTTGTCGAATCGTCCTCGGATTCGACAACCGACGCCGCCGGCTCCGAAGCCGGCGAGACCTCGCTGCCGGACCGCTGCCGGCGGCTCGGGCTTCGCTGGTCGGACAGAATCCAGCCGACGGGCGGCCGGAACCGGTTGGCGTGCGCCGCGCACATGGGCAGGCCGCGCCAGGCCTTGCCCTCGAGGTCCACGAGCCAGGCCGCCGTCACGCGGGCGTCGAAGAGGAGCAGCGCCGTTGCGGGCTCAGGACACAGCATGTGGGCGCAGCCGACCGCTTCGGGGCCCCCGTTGCGCGGTGGCGTCACGACATTCCCGGTCGCGATCGCGGCCGCTCCACCTCCGGAGCGCATTCCGTCCATGCAACAAACGTAATGTCACGACACGCCCGACCGGGGGATTTGTCCACCCCTCATTGCATCCCTGAGTTGCCCCGGTGGCGGGTGTAGGCTTCACGCCATGTCTCATGCGCGTCCTCGCAGGCGAATCACACTGATCGCACTCACCGTTGTCATGGCGCTGGTCCTCACCTCATGCTTCGGCGACGATGACCCCGACGAGACGACAACGACGACGACCCAGCAGTCGTCAACTCCACCACCTCCCCCGGAGACGACGCCGACGACGCAGGCAGCCGTCGTTGAACCCCCGACGACCACGGCGGTGATCGTCGTCCCGCCGCCCGAGGAGCCGGAGGTGGTCCCACCGGAGCCGCCGCCAACTCCTCCGGAGGATCCGGTGGTGGATGAGAACGGAATCCTCCTCTACACGGTGCAGGCCGGTGACACCCTGTTCAGCATCGCCCAGCGGTTCGGCGTCAGCTTGGACGACGTCATCGAGGCCAACAACATCAGCAATCCCGACGTCATCTTCGAGGGCGACACGCTGACCATCCCGCCTGCCGGCTGACCGGCGGTCGGGACATGACGCATCGCGGGGACCGGCAGTCTTCGTAGTTGCAGCCGACAGAGTCGGTTCTTCACGTGAGCCCAGATCGACTAAGTTCACCCACATGGCACGCGCCACTCCTCTCGGGCGCATAACCCTGGTCGGCCTTTCGGCCGTGCTGGTCGTCACGCTCACCGCCTGCTTCGACACCAGTGACGACACCGAGGGTCCGACCACCGACACCGGTGGCGCTGGCAGCAACACCGTCGTCACGCTCGCCCCCCCGCCGCCGGTGACCCCGGCGACCGGCGTCGTCCAGCAGCCGCCCCCCGAGCTGCCCTCGCCCCCACCGGCAACGCCGGCGACCACCACGACGACACGGAACATCGGCGACCCGCTCATCTACACGATCAACCCCGGCGACACCCTTTTCGGCATCGCCAGGCAGTTCGGCGTCAGCCTCGACGACCTCGTGGCGTTGAACAACATCGAGAACCCCGACAACATCCGCGCCGGGGATCAACTGTTCATCCCGCCGCCGGAATGAGCGGGTTCCGGCCGTCCGCGCAGCCCGCCGGCCGGACATCCACCACCCCGACAAGGCGCCTGCGTACAATCCCGCGCCGGTGGGCAAAGCGGACGGAGCCGAGGCCGAGACGAGCACCGAGGTCGGGGAAGCCGTCGTCGGTGTCATGGCCTGTGGCGTCTGCGACGTCACGTGGCGCGGCCGGCCCGGCGACAGTTGCTGGGCGTGCGGACACTCGGCGCACACCGTGAAGGCGCCTCCGCTGCAGGTCAAGATCCCGGCGCCGGCCTAGCCGGATCGGGCACCACTCACGGCTCCGGCCCTTTGGCCTGCTCAGTACCCTGATCGGGCGAAGTGAGCAGCGTCTACGTCCGCTACCTCCTGCCAGCACTGGTCGTCGCCGCGTGCGCGGTGGCGGCCCTCGTCGGCCGCCGACGGCGCGGCCGCAATGACGCCGTCCTGGACAACTCCCGTCGCATCGTCGAGTCGAGCCACACGCCGGCGCCCACCGACCCCGCTGCCGAGCAGGCTTGGCACCGACTGCACGGAGGGGTGTTGGCTGGCTGGATGGCGACGCACGAGAACCTTCTGGACCGCGCCAGCGAGGACGATTTCAGCGGCGCCCGAGCCGCCCTCGACCTTGCCAACGAGTCGACCCTCGATCACCTCGACACCGCCGTGGCCGCCCATCCCAGCCCGCAGCGGCGCGCCGAACTCAGCGCCCTGCGGGCTGCCGCCCAGTCCACGCTGGTCGCGCTCGCGCAGGGCGACTACGCACGGGCACGGCAGCATCACCTCGTCTACTGCGACTACCGGGATCTTTGGAGGCGACAGGCCGCGGCCGGAGACGGCCCCCGCGACCCCTGAGCGGCACTCTCAACGCCGCGACGCGCTGAGGGCTGCCGCCACCTCCCCGGCGATGGCGGCCATGCCGTCATCGGTGGGGTGGATGCAGTCGAACGAACTGATCCAGGATCCGCGGGGATCCTCGGTGGAGCAATAGGCCCGGACCTGCACCCCCAGGACGGTCTCGATCGGCCCGCGCAGCCAGCCCGGGCCCAGGGCGTCGCCAGCCTCGTGGCCGTTGAACAGTGCAGCCACATCCACCAGTTGCACTCGCGGGCCGTGACGTGCCGCCGCCTGCGCCAGGACAGCGTTCAGAGCATCGTGCACGACCTCGCTGACCTCCGCGAAGCACGCGCCGCGGCAACCCGCCACTCCGGTGGGGCTCACCGCGGTGGGGTTGTAGTAGTTGGTCAGCGCGATGGCGGCATCGGTCCGATCCACGAGTTCGTCCAGCAGGTATCCCACGCCACCGGCAACCGCCTCCAGCCGGAGCCGGAGTTCAGCGCGATCCAGTTCACCGCGGGCCAGAATCGACAGATCCACGACCCCCACGTCGTTGGCCCCGACCGTGACGGTGACGTAGCCGGGATTCAGGTGGACCGCCCAGTCCAGCTGGCTCCAGCCGGGTTGGCCGAGGCCCGAGGGGGCGCCCGACGGCAACCAGGTCGGGGAATCCCAGACGTCGCGAGTGGAGGTTCCCGAGCAGGCTGCCAGCACGACGGCGGCCTGGCCCCCGGGCACCTCGCCGGCGTCGACGAGGCGATCCATGACGAGCCTCGGGTAGGCGGCTGCGGGCGCCCGCCAGCAGGGATCGCCCAGCAGGACGTCGGTCAGGTCGTGGCCGAAGCCCGCCGCCACCGAGTCGCCCAGACCCACGAGTGTGTGCCGGCGATGCGGGTGGCGGGACACGAACGTGGCCAGCGCGGTGGAGGTGGCGCCCGCGTCGTCGGTGGCGGTCACCTGGACCCGCCAGGTTCCCGGCACCGGCGGGATCCAGGAGAACGTCGGGTCGGCGCCGCCTGGTGAGGTGAATCCCGGCGGCGCGCGGTGCCAGGCGATGCGCGTCACCGTTCCGTCCGGATCGCCGACGGCCAGCCAGCCATCCAGCCGCTCGCCCACCTGCCGCACGAAGCCGTCCACGACGATCTCCGGTGGCCGGTTCGCGGGCTCGGTGGTCGAAGGCGGCGCAGCGGGGGAAATGACGTCCCCCAAGCCTGTGCCGCGATCCTCGGGACAGCCGGTCGCCGCCAGCGAGACCACCGCCAGAGCGACGGTCACCGGAAGCACCAAGCGGCCGCGCGCCGAGTGGGTCCGTGGCCCGGTTGTGTTCCTGCTGAGGGGCGCTAACCTGATTGCCGACAAAATCGGTCTGGAATTACCGGTCACGCGACCACCGACCAAGGGAGGACACAGCAGCATGACTGTGCAACTGGGGGACGTCGCCCCCGACTTTACGGCAGACACCACCGAGGGCACCATCAACTTCCACGAATGGAAGGACGGCAGTTGGGCGGTGCTGTTCTCGCATCCGAAGGACTTCACGCCCGTCTGCACGACCGAACTGGGCTACACCGCCAAGCTCCGTAGCGAGTTCGCGGCGCGCAACGTGAAGGTCATCGGGCTCTCGTGCGACTCGGTGGAGGATCACCGGGTGTGGTCGCAGGACATCCTGGACACCCAGGGCATCTCGCCCAACTTCCCGATGATCGGCGACCCCGACGCCTCGGTGGCCAACCTCTACGGCATGATCCACCCCAACGCCAGCGACACCATGACGGTCCGCTCGGTCTTCGTCATCGGCCCCGACAATCTGGTCAAGCTGATGATCACCTACCCGGCCAGCACCGGGCGCAACTTCGACGAGGTGCTGCGGGTCATCGACTCGCTGCAGCTCACCGCCCACCACAAGGTGGCCACGCCGGTGAACTGGCAGCACGGCGAGGACGTGATCATCGTGCCGGCGCTCAGCAACACCGAGGCCGCCGAGCGCTTCCCCGGCGGCTGGGACGAGCAGAAGCCCTACCTGCGGGTGGTCCCCCAGCCCACCGGCTGAGCCGGATACTCATCGCTCCAACCGTCGCGCCCCCGGGTTCGAGCCCGGGGGCGCGGCGCGTCCCGCGGCGCCGACGACCTCCAGCGCTCGCTGATGAGACAGCGCAGGCGGACCCGCGCGCATCTGAGCCCCCCGGACCGCCGGCGCGACGCGTGACTGAATCCGCGGGCCGACGGGCGGACGTAAGTAAGGCGTAGGTAATTCCCGCGATGGTCGGAAGGGGCCCGAACACCGCGCCGGTAGGATCGCCGGGTCCAGGACAGTCGAGCACGGAGGGCCGACGGTGGCAGGCAACGGACGGGTACCGGCGGCGCGTGCCGTCGGGGCCGTGAAGATCTACGGCCGCGGCGAGACCGAGGTTCGCGCCCTCGACGGTGTCGACGTCACCTTCGACACCGGCCAGTTGACCACGATCATGGGGCCGTCGGGGTCGGGCAAGTCGACGCTCATGCACTGCATGGCGGGCCTCGACGAACTCACCGACGGGCAGATCTTCATCGGCGACACCGAACTCGGCACCCTCAACGAGCGGGAACTGACGCTCCTGCGCCGCCGGCAGGTCGGCTTCATCTTCCAGGCCTACAACCTGCTCCCCACCCTCACCGCGCTGGAGAACATGACGCTGCCCATCGCCCTGGCCGGGGAGGACCCCGACAGCGCCTGGCTCACCGAGGTCGTCGATGCGGTCGGCCTGGGCGACCGTCTCACGCACCGGCCCAACGAACTCTCGGGCGGGCAGCAGCAGCGGGTGGCCGTGGCGCGGGCGCTCGTGAGCCGCCCGCGCATCATCTTCGCCGACGAGCCCACCGGGAATCTGGACTCTCGCACCGGGGCCGAGGTGCTGGAGTTCCTGAGGCGGGCGTCGGACCAACTCGGCCAGACGATCGTGATGGTGACCCACGACGCCGGGGCCGCCAGCTACAGCGACCGGATCGTGTTCCTCAACGACGGTCGGGTCGTGGACGAGATGCGAGATCCGACCGTTGACGGTGTGCTCGACAAGGTGAGGACCATCGGTGCCTGAGCCGGCGAGCCGGATTCGCCTGAACGCCGCCGCGGCACGCCCGAACGTTTGAGCATCGGCATGTTCCTGCTGCGACTCACCCTCAAGAACATCGCCAACAGGAAGTTCTTGTTCCTGGGCACGGCGTTGAGCGTGGTGCTGGGCGTCTCCTTCGTGGTGGGCGTCTTCATCGTCACCGACAGCCTGCGTGCCACATTCGACGACATCGCAGACGACATCGCCGGATCGATCGACCTCCGGGTGCGCAGCGAACTCGAGTTCGGCGACCGGCTGAACGCCCCCGAGGTGGACCCCGCGCTGGCCACCGAGATCGCCGGGGTCGACGGGGTAGCGGCGGTCACCGGCGGTGTGGCCGCCTGGAACGTGGTCATCATCGACCCCGACGGCGAGCCGCTGCAGTCATTGGGTCCGCCCCAGTTCGGGGTGAGTTGGTCCGACGAGGAGGCCCTGACCGAACTGTACCTGGCCGAGGGCAGGCCGCCGGAGGGCCCGAACGAGTTCGCCGCCAACGCCGGAACCGCCGAGTTCGCCGACCTCCGGATCGGCGAGACGTACCGCGTCAGCCTGCCCGAGGGCACGCGCCCCTTCGAGCTGGTGGGCACGGTGAACTGGGCCGACCCCGACGAGGACCAGTCACAGGGCGTTCAGTTCTCGGTCTTCGACCTGGCCACCGCCACCGAACTGCTGAACGGCGGAGGGGGCTGGGACGAGATCCTCGTGGATGTGGACCGGCAGGCCGACATCGCCACCGTCGCCGCCGCGATCAGGCAGGCATTGCCTCCGGACCGCGATCTCGAGGTGCTGACCGTCGAGGAGGTGGCCGAGGAGCAGAGCGCCGAATTCGACACGTTCATCACGATCTTCCAGAACATCCTGCTGGCATTCGCCATCATCACGCTCGTGGTCTCGGCGTTCCTGGTGAACAACGTGTTCTCCATCGTCATCGGCCAGCGCATCCGCGAGCTGGGCCTGCTGCGGGTCGTCGGCGCCACGGGGATCCAGATCCGGCGCTCGGTGCTGGGCGAGGCTGCCACTGTCGGCGTCATCGCCACGGTGCTGGGCGTCGGCGGCGGCATCGGTGTCGCGGCCGCGCTCAAAGCCATCTTCGGCGCGCGCGGCGGCGAACTGCCGATTGATCCGGTGCTGGTGACGGGGCGAACCGTTGGTGTGGCCATCGCCGTGGGGGTGGGCATAACCATGCTGGCCGCGCTCTCACCTGCGCTCAAGGCCCGACGGATCACGCCTGTCGAAGCTCTGCGGGAGGACGCCCGGCTCTCCACCCCGGTCGCCGCCCGGCGGCCCGTGGCGGGCGGCCTGGCCCTGATCGCAGGCCTGGTGCTGCTGGCACTGGGCCTCGCTGCCCCCGACTGGCCGGCGCTCATCCCGCTGGCGCTGCTGGCTGCGATCCTCGCCAACTGGGGGGGCAAGCGGATCGTCTGGTGGGCGGGGAGGCTGGCGGTGGCCGCCGTCGGCCTGGCGCTGCTGCTCACCACGGTGTTCGCGGATCTCGGCACGACGCACCTGCTGGTGACCCTCTCGATGGGCGTGCTGACGGTCTTCGTGGGCATCAACATGACCAGCCCGCTGTTCGCAAGACCGATGGCCCGCGCCCTCGGCGCCCCGCTGGCCCGCATAGACGGCATGCCCGGGCACTTGGCGCGCCAGAACGCGGCCCGCAGCCCGCGCCGCACGTCCTCCACGGCCGCGGCCCTCATGATCGGACTGGCGCTCGTGGTCACCGTGAGCGTCGTGGCCGACTCGTTGAAGAGCAGCTTCGCGAAGGTGCTCGACGAGCAGATCAACGCCGACTGGTTCGTGTGCATCGGCAACTGCGCCGACCAGTTCAGCGGGTTCAGCCCCCGCCTCGGCGAGGACCTCGAAGCGCTGCCGGAAGTGGGCTCGGTTGCGACGTACCGGTGGCTGACCGCAGCGTTCCGCACCCCCGGCGACGGCACCGTGCACGGCCTGATGTCGGTGAACACGCCCGAACTCGACGCCCACGTGGACGTGGATCCCATCGCCGGAGCGGTGAACGACCTGGCCCCCGGCGCCGTGCTCGCCCACGTCGATCAGGCCGCCGAGTACGGGCTCTCGGTCGGCGACAGCCTCGATGTCGAGGTCCTCGGCGGCGAGCGAGTCACCTGGAACGTGGCCGGCATCTACTCCGACGACGCCATCGTCGGCCCGTGGGTCGTGTCGCCGAGCACGTGGCACCGCTACTTCGACACCAACGTGGACCAGTTCCTGTCGGTCCTGAACGCCGACGGGGTGAGCGAGGAGGCGGCGCGGGCGGCCATCACCGCCTCAGCGGCCGATTACCCGCAGGTGACCGTTCGCTCCCGCGCCGAGTTCCGCGACACTGCCGACGATCAGATCGACCAGGCGCTGATCGTGGTGAACGTGTTCCTGGGGCTCTCGCTGGTGATCGCCGTGCTGGGAATCGTCGCGACCCTGGCGCTGTCGGTCGTGGAGCGCACCCGCGAGCTGGGCCTGCTGCGGGCGGTGGGCATGACGCGGGGCCAGATGCGCCGCATGGTCTGCTGGGAGGGCCTCGTCGTGGCTGTCTTCGGCGGGATCCTCGGCGTGGTGCTCGGCGTGGCCTTCGGCGTGCTGGCGGCCGACATCATCCCGGACTCGGTCGTGAGCACGCTGTCCATACCCGGCGGCCAAATCATCGTCTACCTCGTCATCGCGGCGCTCGCGGGGCTGGCCAGCGGGATCCTGCCGGCAATCTGGGCGGGCCGCCTGAAGGTGCTGGAGGCCATCGGCTACGAGTAGCCGGCCGGAGCCCCGGCCCGGAGCGCGCCGGCAGGCCCCATACTTGTCGGCATGCCGGTCGCCCCGAGACGGTCGATGAACCCGAAGCGGGCCATCGTGGTGGGCCTCGTGGGCGTCACCGCGGGGATCGCCCTGGTCTGGGGGATGAGCCGCCTGGCCAGCACCGGTGATGTGACGGTGCGGCTCGGCGACGACACTTTCGAAGCGGGCGACCCAACCGAGATGAGCCGCCTCATCGCCCACGACGGGCCGATCCTCTACGCCGACGCCGCCAGCGGCAACCGCGACATCTGGCTGCAGCACCTCGGCGGCGACCCGGCGGCCGGCTGGTACGCCTTCGACGCCCACCGCGCCGGCGCCGGACGCGACTGCACCCTCCAATGGCAACAAGCCGCCGCGGTCTTCACCGACCCCTGCGACGGCACGGTCGTCGAGGCGCACGGCGAGGGGCTGCCCGCCTACGACGTGCGCATCGAAGAGGGCGAGCTGATCGTCGACCTCAACGCCATCAGCGAGGGCGGCTAGGAGGTTCCGGCGGGAGACGCCCCGACAACAGCCGCGCTCTCCCAGCCGAGTGCTCCGAGCTTGCTCTGAAAACGACACTACTTTACATTTATTGGACTAACTTGATAATATGGCAAAATGTGGGAGAAACTCGGGCGGACTTGAAGGCTCAACAACTCATCGGACGCTGAGGGGCCATGCCAACTACGGTCTTCACGGGATCACAGGCCACCTGCCGATGGACGGGCAGGACGTGGACCGAGGACGAGGTCGTGGCTATGTCGGCTGGCATCACCGAGCGAGCGCTTGATGCAGGATTCGAGAGTGGCATTGCCGAGAGACTCCGGGATCTGGCTTCGACAGGCGCATCGGCCGAGTGGCTCACGCGCTTCCTCGAAGAAGCGGCCTCGCGCGAAATCCGCCCCTGGCAGGTCGGCGAGGCGATCGCCGAGGCAGTCCTCGAGAGCTCTCACGGCGTTGTCCTACCGTGGAACCCCAGGCGCGATGAACGCAATCCGCGGGCAAGCCTCCAAGGTGCCGATCTCGTCGGGATCAGCAACGAGGCCCGTGGGCACCGGCTTGTCTTCGGCGAGGTGAAGTCCTCCTCCGACGCGAATGCGCCGCCCAGCGTCCTTGCCGGGCGGACCGGGATGGTCCAGCAGCTCGAGCAGCTGATCGACGACGAGATGCTCCGGTTCACGCTGATCAAGTGGCTCTCGGCCCGAGTCGACGAGGGAGTGTCAGGGGATATGTTCGACAAAGCCCTCGCCGCGTTCGTCTCGACCTGCGGGGCTGCCGTGCGCTTCGTCGGGATGCTGGTACGCGATACCCCGGCCGACGAGAGGGATGTCAGCGGCCGGGGACGACAGCTCGGTGCGAGAGTCTCCGAACCTGGATCGGTCGAACTACACGTCTTGTACATGCCCAGGCCGATGGCTCGATGGATCGACTGGGTGGCCGCATGACCGACCTCCTTCTGAGCGCCATCGACGCGGAGTCCGTCCGGTCCGCATCGCGGGACGCGGACAGCTTGGCTGCGTTGGCCATTCTCGGCGAAGAGGGTGCGCTCCGCGATCCTGACGCCGTCACGTTCTCCGCGCACACAGTCGAGGTGGCCGCACTCCGCCTTGCGCTCGCCGGGGATGACGGAGCGACGAGGGCGTGCCGAGAGGCGTTCGAGTTACTGCGCGCGGTCCTTGAGGACGATGGATCGCGATCAAGACTCTCGGCACTGGAGGTCCAGCGGATCCGCACGAGGGCCGCGGCGTTCGGCGCACTAGGCGGACATCGCTCGCAGACAAGGCAGTTGCTCAACGGACTCCCAGGAGAGACCCTCGAGTCCACCAGATGGGACACCACAGCGGAACTGGCCGTGCTCGACGTGTGGCAGTTGCTCATCCGGAAGGACGGTTGGGGAGATCTTGACCGGCTGCACCGGATCATCGGGCAAGTCCGAGACCGGCAGGCGGCAAACGAGCCTCGGTATCTCGAGCGTGAAGCCGAGCCCCGTGACGCGTGGAAGCTCGTTGCCGGGTACCACCTGCTGAGGGCAGCCGAGATCGTGGCCGAGTACACCGAGCAGGGTTCGACCGATGGTCTATTCGACCCCGTCGAGCAAGCCGAACTTCACTTCGACCGGGCGCGTGACGCTGCACAAGAGGCCGGCGACGCCGAGATGTCGTTCCTCGTCAGCTTGCTGGACCTCGCCGCTCGATCACTGGTCGAGAGAAGCATCTGGAGAATCGCGCGCGGTGCCGGAACCAGAACGACCGACTTCGTCCGACAACTCGCGAGCCGCGAGAACGAGGAGCCGTTCCTCGAACTGCTGCCGCCGCAGAAGAAGGCGCTCGTGGATGAAGGGCTGATCGGGACCGGCAGACGATCGGTCGTCATCTCCCTGCCCACATCTGCCGGCAAGACGCTCGTCGCGGAGTTCCGGATCCTGCAGGCTCTCGACAGCTACGAGCCTCAACGGGGCTGGGTGGCCTATACCGCCCCGACCCGCGCGTTGGTCAACCAGCTGACGGCACGTCTGCGAAGGGACTTCGCTCCGCTCGGCATACGGGTCGAGCGCTTCTCAGCGGCCCTCGAGGTCGACTCCGTAGAGGCCGAGATTCTGGCGGCCGCGGACAAACCGTTCCGCGTCGTCGTTACCACTCCCGAAAAGCTGGATCTCCTGCTTCGAGGCGGCTGGGTGTCGGACCTGGGGAGACCTCTCAGCCTGGTCGTCGTCGACGAGGCCCACAACCTCGGCGCGAAGGGTCGAGGGCTCAAACTTGAACTGCTCCTCGCGACGATAAACCGTGAGGCGAGAGACGCCGGCTTTCTGCTGATGACACCGTTCATTCCGAACGCCTCTGAGATTGCCTCATGGCTTGATCCTTCGAATAACCAAGCAGTCGAGCTCGGCCTTGAGTGGCTACCCAACGACCGAGTGGTTGGGCTGGCGAAACTGGAGAGGACGGCCCAGCGAGGGAGTTCCCGCGTAGTCGCAGAGACCACCCTCGCTTCCGCCCCGTCGCTGCAGACCGAGCAGGCGGTCGCGTTGGCCGAAGGCCGGCCGCTAGGGCTCCCCTACTCGAGCCTCAAGGCCCCGACCGCGCTGGCGACCGCAGCAGCGCAAGCGCTGAGCCAACGCGGGCTGTCCGTCACGCTCGTCGGCCAACCCGGATATTCGTGGTCTGCGGCCGAGCGCCTCGCCGCCACTGGGGGCTCCGAGGTGCGAGACGACCTCGTCGAGTCGATCGGCGATCTGATCGAGGACGAATACGGGCAGGACTACCCGCTCGCACGACTTCTCAGACGAGGGATAGCGGTCCACCACGCTGGGCTCTCCGACGACGTCCGCCTGATGATCGAGGCGCTCGCCGAGCGCGGCAAGCTCCGCCACGTCGTCGCCACCACAACGTTGGCCCAAGGCATCAATTTCCCGATAAGCAACGTCGTGCTCGGCAGCTACCAGTACCCGTACGGCGCAACGATGCCGACCGAGGACTTCTGGAACATCGCGGGCCGGGCGGGTCGCGCCAACCATGGCAGGCCAGGCGTGGTTCTCTTGGCAGCGCACAACGCCGAGCGGGAAGCCGCGCTTCGGGAGTACCTCAACTCCGCCGCAGTGGAGTTGAGCTCAACCCTGATTGCCATGGTCGAGGAAGCTCTGACCAAGGCCGGTGACCTCGATCTGGCAAAGCTCAGCTTCATGGGCAGCTGGTCGAGCTTCGTCCAGTTCGTCACGCATACGTACCGGGTCGTGGGCGCCGAGGAGTTCGCGGTCCGTGTTGAGCAAGTCCTGCGCGGCACCCTCGGGTTCAGGGAGCTGCGTTCGCGTCGGCCAGAGTTGGCCGACACGCTCGTCCAGAGCGTTCAGGCCTACACGTCCCGACTCTCCGGGAAACCGATCTCGCTTGTTGACTCAACCGGTTTCTCGTGGGAGAGCGTGAACGCGACACTGGCCAGGATGACCGATCGCGGTCTCAACGATCGACTCCTCGGCGATGAGCTGTTCGCTGAGCGTTCGAGGGTTCTAAGCGACGCCATCGGAGTGCTCCTGCAAGTGCCCGAACTCCGCGAGCAGCTAGTCGAGCGGTTGGATCCTGCTGAATCCGAAGGCGACTTCCTGTCCCGGGTGGTCAAGGACTGGGTCGGAGGTATGTCGTTGGGCGACCTCGCAGACAACTACTTCGCGACAGCCTCCAACGGGGGGCCGCGCGACCTTACGAAGGCGCTCACGCACTGTTGTCAACGGCTGTTCGGCTCGATCTTGCCAACCGTCTCGTGGGGCCTGTCTGCGCTGCAAGCACTCGCGATGGCCGGACGAGCCGATGAGGAGACAGCAACGCCTCCACGGGATATGCCCTCATACGTCTACTACGGAGTCGACACGCGCGAGGCGGTCGCATTTCGCCTGTTCGGTGTTCCCAGAGCAGCTTCGCTCGCACTGGCTCGGACGGTGGGCGAGGGCCGAGGGATAGAAGAACTCAGACGCTTTCTTGCAAACAGCTCGCCAAGTGACTGGACCGGCGCCCTCGGGAAGATCGGAGCGTCCTACTACAAAGCCTGGCGGTTGGTTGAGCCTGTCGTGTGAGCGAGGTGGCGCGTCGATCGGTGCGGGGGTCACCCTGGTGTGAGGGATGAGCCGCCTGGCCAGCACCGGCGATGTGACGGTGCGCCTCGGCGAAGACACCGTTCGAGGAGGGTGACCCGAACGAAACCGCGGACCTGATGAGTGCGAGAGTCGGATCGCGCTGATTCAAGATGTGATTTTGAATTAGCGTGAATTCTGACGATGCCAAGGTTAGGATCGGCGCGATGATCGTTGAGCGGGACCTTGCTCCGAGGGTGCTGCAATCGGCGCGGGACATGCCGGTCGTGACCATCACCGGTCCGCGCCAGAGCGGCAAGACGACCCTTTGCAGGGCGACGTTCCCCGAGCACCCCTACGTCAGCCTCGAGACGCCCGATGTTCGCTCGTTCGCTCGGGAGGACCCCCGCACGTTCCTGGCGCGGTTCCCGAGCGGGGCCATCCTCGACGAGATCCAGCGCGTTCCCGACCTGCTCTCGTACCTGCAGGTCGCCGTCGATGAGAATCCCGAGCCCGGCCAGTGGATCCTCACCGGGTCGCACAACCTGTCGTTGCTCGAATCGGTCGGCCAGTCGCTGGCAGGACGGACCGCTGTGCTGCATCTGTTGCCGCTGGGCCGCGGCGAGGTGCTCCGATTCGACAACCCGCCGCGGCATCTCGACGAGACGCTACTGACCGGCGGCTACCCGCGAGTGCTCGACCGCGGTCTGGACCCGTCCGACTGGCACGGGTGGTACACGGCCACATACCTCGAGCGGGACGTGAGGACCATCGGCAATGTGGGCGACCTCGGCATGTTCCACAGGTTCATGCAGCTGTGCGCCGGGCGGACGGCCCAGCTGCTGAACTACTCCGCGCTGGCCGGCGACTGCGGCATCTCCCAACCCACGGCCAAGGCCTGGCTCAGCGTCCTCGAGACGGGATTCCTCACATTCCGGCTCCCGGCATTCCATTCGAACCTGCGCAAGCGGCTGGTGAAGATGCCCAAGCTCCACTTCTACGACACCGGCCTCGTCTGCCACCTGCTCGGCGTGACCGGCACCGACCAACTGGCGTCGCACCCGCTGCGCGGCCACATCTTCGAAACGTGGGTCGCCTCGGAGATCGTCAAGCGGCGCACGAACCGCCGCGCCGCCGGCGCGCTGTCGTTCTACCGGGATCGAGGCGGCGCCGAGGTGGACATCGTGATCGGCGGTCCCCACCGCCTGTCGCTCGTCGAGACGAAGGCAGCCGCAACCCCGTCAAGCGCACTTCTCCGGCCCGCCCGCAGGGTGCGCGACCAACTCGAAGGCGGCGACTGCACGGTGTACTGCGTCTACGGCGGCGACGATCTTCAGCAGCGTCACGGTGACACCCTCCTGCCGTGGGCCCGCCTTCACGAGACCGACCTCGAACCGACTCGAGAAGGGAGAGATCCGGCGGACGGGTGACGCCTGCGGCCGATCGCAACCCGGACCCGCACCTCCCTCCGGCTCGAAGCAGAGCTGCAGCCCGGCGATGACCGCCGTCAGGCGGGTGCCCTCCGCGGACCCGCCCCCCCGCCGGCAGCGGAGTCGCAGCCCGATCCGGGGAATACTCCGCGCCCTCTCAGGGCGCGGCCCGCTCCAGCGGCGCCCACGCGACCAGCAGACGCTTCTCCCCCACATCAGGGAAACGAACGGTCACTTCGGCGTCGTCGCCCGTGCCGGAGGCGTCGACGACCACGCCGGTTCCCCAGGCAGGATGCTTGACGTCGGCGCCCACCGGAAGCTCCGAGGCTCCTACACCGCGCGCCGGGTCCGGCGATTGCCCGGACCTGCCGCCCAGTGCCTGTTCGACCTGCGCCTCCCGCCTCGCTGCGCGGCGCTCGCCGAATCGGGCCGTGCTGTCGAACCGGTCCGAACCGCCGGACCGACCAGCGTGATCCTGGCGCGGGAGGCGCTCGCGGCGACCCGACACCTCGGTCAGCAACTCGGCAGGTATCTCCTTGAGGAACCGGCTCGGCCGTTGGTACTGCCCGATCCCCCAGATGGTGCGGCGCTCGGCGTCGCTGAGGTAGAGGCGCTCGCGGGCCCGGGTGATGCCGACGTAGGCCAGGCGGCGCTCCTCGGCCAACTCCTCGGGATCGTCCAGAGCCTGCGTCGGTGGGAACACCTCCTCCTCTAGGCCGGTGAGGAACACCACCGGGAACTCCAGACCCTTGGCAGTGTGTACTGTCAGCAACACCACCTTGGACTCATCGCTGTCCAGATCGTCGGTCGGTGACACCAGGGCGGTCTGTTCCAGGAACTCGCCCACCTGCTCATGCTCGGACGCGCCCTCGATCAGCGTCGACAGGTTCTCGAGGCGCCCCTCGGCCTCCACGCTGCCATCCTCAGACTCCTCGTAGAGTTCCTCCAGGTAGCCGCTGCGGGTCAGCAGGAACTCGAGCACCGCCTTCGGGCCCGCGACGAGCCGGCCGGCGGCCTCATCCAGCAGGGTCGTGAAGCTCTCGATGCCCGCCAACGCGGTGCCGGACACACCCGCCTCGGCCGGCTGGCGCAGCGCCTCGTTGAATGGCAGCCCGGTGCTCGCTGCCCAGGCGTCGAGGCGTTCGACGGAGCGGTCGCCGATGCCTCGGCGGGGCACGTTCAGCACCCGCTTGAGGCTCACCTCGTCGGCGGGGTTCACCACGGCGCGCAGGTAGGCCAAGGCGTCGCGCACCTCCCGCCGGTCGTAGAAGGCTGTGGCGCCGATGACCGCATAGGGCAGGTCCTCGGCGTTGAGCGCGGTCTCCAGCGCCCGGCTCTGGGCGTTGATCCGGTACATCACGGCGAAGTCGCTGAGCGCGTGGCCGTCGACCGCCAACCGCTGGATCTCCGCCACCACCCAGCGGGCCTCGTCGTCCTCGTCGGCGGCCCGGTACCAGATGATCCGCTCGCCCCGCTCGGCGTCGGTCCAGAGCCTCTTGGGGTGACGGCCGAGGTTGTTGGCGATCACGGCGTTGGCGGCGTCCAGCACGGTCTGCGTGGAGCGGTAGTTCTGCTCCAACAGGATCACCGCGGCGTCCTCGAAAGCGCTCTCGAACTCCACGATGTTGCGCACGGTGGCGCCGCGGAAGCGGTAGATGGACTGGTCGGCGTCGCCCACCACGAAGACGTTGCGGTGGCGGGCGCCGAGCATCAGCACGATCTCGTTCTGCGCCCGGTTGGTGTCCTGATACTCGTCCACGAGGACGTGCTGGAAGCGCTCCTGGTAGGAGGCCAGCACGTCGGGGTGCTCGCGGAACAGGCGCACCACCAGCGTGAGCAGGTCGTCGAAGTCCATGGCGCCGGCGCGCTGGAGGCGGCGCTGGTACTCGGCGTACACCTGCGCCGTGCGGCGTCGGATCGGATCCGAGCCCATCCCCGCATCCAGGTACGACTCGGGGCTGAGCAGGTCGCCTTTGGCGGCGCTGATGCGGCCGTGGACCGCTCCGGGCGTGCTGCGCCGGGTGTCCATGCCCAGGTCGACCATGACGTAGCGCGTCAGCCGCACCGAGTCGGACTGGTCGTAGATGCTGAAGCCCGCCGGATACCCCATCCGCTCGGCCTCGCGGCGCAGGATCCGGGCACAGGCCGAGTGGAAGGTGCGCACCCACATCCGCTCCGCCACCGGTCCGACGAGATCCACGACGCGGGCGCGCATCTCGTCGGCCGCCTTGTTGGTGAACGTGATGGCCAGGATGGCGAACGGCGAGACGACGCGGTCCGAAATGAGGTGGGCGATCCGGTGCGTGAGCACCCGCGTCTTGCCCGACCCGGCCCCTGCGCTGACCAGGAGCGGGCCCCGCTCGTGCAGAACCGCGTCGTACTGCGCTGGATTGAGTTGCACGGTGTCGTGCTGCGCAGGGTTGGGTTGCGCCATCGTCGGCACCCTACCGGTGGCGCGTGACAGCGCCCCGCCGCCGGATGGGACGGCGCGATGCAGGGAGCGCCAGAGGTCGGCGGTACCATCGGCGCCGTGACGGAACAAGCCGACCAGCCTGTAGCAGCGGACGAAACGGCCACCGAAGTTCCGGCACCGGAGGCTGCCGCTGAAGACGCGGCGACGCCGGATGACGGTGCGACCGCCTCCGAACAACCCGAGCCGGCCCCAACCGCAACCGACGAGCCGCCCGCCACGATCGATGAACAGCAGGCACCGCCGGCAGAGGACGAACCGGCCGTCACGGTCGA
Organism: bacterium; assembly: GCA_026708055.1. NCBI lineage: Bacteria > bacterium. The sequence continues at coordinate 40,384 of JAPOVS010000026.1, forward strand.
CGAAGAGCCGGCACCGCCCCCAACCGACGAGCCGCCCGCCGCGATCGATGAACAGCAGGCACCGCTGGCAGAGGACGAACCGCCGGCCAGCGAGCAGCCCGAGGTGCCCGCAACTGAGGACGAGCCGCCGCCCGTGGAACAGTCCGCGGCGCAGGACGAACCGGCCGCGGAGGCCCAACCGACGAACACGGACGAACCGGCCGCGGATGAACCGAACACGGACGAACCGGCCGCGGATGAACCGGCCGCCGAGAGCCCGGCCGCCGAGAGCCCGGCCGCCGAGGAACCCGCCGTAGAGGAACCCGCCGCGGAGAGCCCGGCGGAGGTGATCGAAACGCAGCCGGCGGCCGAGGGCGCGCCGGGAGACGGTCAGACGGCGGTCCCGGCGACGGGCGGCGATGCCCGGGCGGCCGGAATCGGCACCCCGATCCGCTCGGTTGCAACCACTGGAGGCCTCAACAGCGGCGACATCGTCTCCGGCGTCGTCACTTCCGTCGAGCGCCGCGAGCTCGAGTTGGACATCGGGTCGGGGCGCATCGGCGTGATCGGGAGCCGGCATTGGGCGGCAGGCCTCGACGTCGATCTCACGGCCGAGGCGAAGACCGGTGACACCGTGGAGGCGGCGGTCCTCGTGCGCGAGGACCACAAGCAGCGCATCGTCCTTTCTCGCAGCTGGGGGCGCCAGCAGCGGGCCTGGGAGTCGGCCGAGAGCGCCCGCAAGACGGGCGAGATCGTCTCCGGGGTGGTCACCGATGCGGTTGCGGCGGGCCTCACGGTGGACATCGGTGTCCGGGCATTCGTCCCGGCCTCGATGGCGGGCGATGACGATCTCGAGTCTCTGGTCGGCAGCACGGTGGAGTGCAAGGTCACCGAGGTGAACCGGCTCAAGGGCCGCTGCATCCTGTCCCGCAAGGCCGCGCTGCGAACCCGCGGGCGGCAGGCCGCCCGCAAGCGACTCTCCGAGCTGTCCCCGGGTACGAAGCTGCGCGCCCGGGTCACGAAGGTCGAGGACTTCGGGGCTCTGGTGATGGCCGAGGGAGACCTCCGGGGCCGCATCCGCCGCAGCGAGCTGAGCTGGTTCCGGGTGCGCCGACCCAGCGACGTGGTGGCGGTCGGAGACGAGGTGGAGGCCGTTGTCCTGCACACCGCTCCGGCCAAGATGAACCTCGACCTGTCGCTGCGGATCGGCGACGATCCCCTCAAGGCGATTCGTCCCGGCGAGCGCCACGAGGCCACCGTCGTCTCGCTCGCCCCATTCGGAGCGTTCGTGACCGTCGGCGACGGGATCAAGGGTCTGGTGCCGACCGCAGAACTCGCCGAGCATCCCATCCGCCATCCCCGCGAGGTGGTGGTGCCCGGGGACAGCGTGCTGGCCGAGGTCACCAAAGTGGACCGACAGCGCCGCGATCTGGAGTTCTCGGTGAATCTGGCAGTGCTGGTGCGCCCCGCCGATCAGGAGTGACTCAAGCCACTCCGGGGCGACTCACTCCCACTCGATCGTGCCGGGGGGCTTCGACGTGATGTCGTAGGCGACCCTGTTGACCCCGGGAACCTCGGCCACGATCCGACTCGCCATGATCTCCAGCACGTCGTAGGGCAGGCGTGCAAAGTCGGCGGTCATGGCGTCCGCGCTGGTCACGGCCCGGATCACGATCGGGTGACCGTAGGTACGCTCGTCGCCCATGACACCCACCGAGCGCACCTCCAGCAGCACGGCCAGCACCTGCCACACCTCCCGGTCCAAACCGGCGCGGCGGATCTCGGCACGCACGATGGCGTCCGCGGCGCGCACCGTCTCGACCCGCTCGGGCGTGACCTCCCCGACGATGCGCACGGCCAACCCGGGACCGGGGAACGGATGACGCCAGACCACCTCGGGAGGCAGACCCAACTGCTCGCCGACCAGCCGCACCTCGTCCTTGAACAGGTCCCGCAGGGGCTCCACGAGCTCCAGCTGCATGTCGGCGGGGAGCCCGCCGACGTTGTGGTGGCTCTTGATACGGGCCGCCACGTCGCCGCCGGACTCGATGACGTCGGGGTACAGCGTCCCCTGCACAAGGAAGTCCGCGTCACCGAGGGCTCGGGCCTCCGCCTCGAAGATGCGCACGAACAACTCGCCGATGATGCGCCGCTTCGCCTCCGGGTCGGCGACGCCGGCGAGCGCCGCCAGGAACCGGTCGGCGGAATCCACGAACACGAACCCGTCGCCGCCGAACACGTCGCGCACCTGATCGCTCTCGCCGGCGCGCATGAGCCCCGTGTCGACGAACACGCAGGTGAGTCGGTCGCCGATGGCCCGGCGCACCAGTGCCGCGGCGACCGCCGAGTCGACGCCGCCGGAGAGTCCGCAGACCGCACGACCGGTGCCCACCTGAGCCCGGATCGCCGCGACGGAGGTCTCGACGATGCAGTCCGCCGTCCACGCCGGGGCGCAGCCGCACGCCTCGTACAGGAAGTTCTCCAGCATGCGCTGTCCATGGGGGGTGTGCGCCACCTCGGGATGGAACTGGACGCCGAAGAGGCCGGCGGGATGCTCGAATGCGGCAGCGGGCGAGTCGGCGGTGACGGCCGTCACCGCCGCGCCTTCGGGCGGCCGCACGACGGCGTCACGGTGGCTCATCCAGACCTGCTGGTCGGCGGGCAGATCGGCGGAGACGACCGTCCCCGGCCCGGTCACGTGGAGTTCCACCCTCCCGTACTCCGCCAAGCCGCTGCGGTCCACCTTGCCGCCCAGTTCGTGGGCCAGGAGTTGCGCCCCGTAACAGATGCCCAGCACCGGAATCCCCAACGACAGGATCTCGGGGTCGAGACGCGGGGCGCCGGCGGTGTGCACCGACTCCGGTCCGCCGCTGAGGATCAACCCGGCCGGTTGGCGCCGGCGGACCCCTGTCGCGCTGATGTCGTGCGGGACGATCTCGCTGTAGACGCTGGCCTCGCGCACCCGGCGGGCGATCAACTGGGCGTACTGGGCGCCGAAGTCCACCACCAGCACGCCGCCGCGCCTCACGGCGGCCTCCGCCGTGGCCGTCACAGCCCCATGCCGACGCCCTGGTGGCGCTGCAGAGCCTTCCCTTCGGTGGCGATCGACGGTGCCACCATCACGTCGGCCTTCTGCAGCTCCTTGAGCGTGGCGTAGCCGCTGGCCGCCATCGTGGTCGACAGGGCACCGAACAGGTTGCTGCGCCCGTCGGCCTCACGGGCCGGTCCCAAGAGGATCTCCTCCAGCGACCCCCGCCGGCCCACGTGCACACGGGCCCCGCGGGGCAACGCCGCATGCGGTGTGGCCATCCCCCAGTGGTAGCCGCCGCCGGGGGCTTCGACGGCCGCCGCCAGCGGCGATCCCAGCATCACCGCGTCGGCACCGCAGGCGACCGCCTTGGCGATGTCGCCGCCGGTGGCCATACCGCCGTCGGCGATGAGGTGCACGTAGACGCCGGTCTCGTCGAGATGGCGCATGCGGGCGGCCCGCACATCGGCGATGGCGGTGGCCTGCGGGACACCGATGCCCAGAACGCCGCGGGAGGTGCAGGCGGCGCCGGGTCCGACGCCGACCAGTACCCCGGAGGCTCCGGTGCGCATGAGGTGCAGCCCCGCCTCGTAGCTGGCACAACCGCCCACGACGACCGGCATGGGAAGCTCGCGCACGACCTTCTTGAGGTTCAGCGGCTTGCGGGCCTTGGACTTGTGCTCGGCTGTCACCACCGTGCCCTGGATCACCAGCAGGTCGACCTCGGCGGCGGCGAGGTGGTCCAGCAGCTTCCTCGCCCGCTGCGGCGTCACGGCAGCGCTGACGAGGGGGGCGTACTCCCTGATCCGGCGCACCCGCTCGCCGATCAGCTCCGGGATGAGCGGCGCCGCGTAGACCTCCTGCATGCGGGCCGTGGCCTCGTCAGCGGGCGCGTTCCGGATCGCCTCGAAGGCCGGGGCCGGATCCTCGTAGCGGGTCCAGAGGCCCTCGACGTTCAGCACGCCGATGCCCCCCAGCTTCCCGATGAGCCCCGCCGTCTCAGGCGAGGTCACGCTGTCCATGGCCGAGGCCAGCAGCGGCAGCGGCAGGCGGTAGGCGTCGATCTCCCAGGAGATGTCCACGTCGTCGGGGTCGCGGGTGCGCCGGGCGGGCACGATGGTGATCTCGTCGAGCCCGTAGGCCCGCCGACCGCTCTTCCCGAAACCGATCTCGATGTCCGCCACGCTCGCACCTCCCCTTGCAGGGAGCATAGGCAGCGCCGCCCCGACCGGCAGGAATTCTCAGAGCCGGGCGGCTGCTTCGGTGATGGCCTCCCAGGCGGCCTCGACGTGGTGGGCGCGGGTTGCGACGGTCCCCACCGAGAGGCGCAGCGTGTACTGGCCGTCGAGGACGGTGTGGGTGATGTAGAAGCGCCCCGCCTCGTTCACCGCGTCGAGGATGCGGCGGTTGGACTCGTCGCCGCCCCGGTGGCGGAAGCAGACCAGATTGAGCGGCGCCGGTGCGGCCAGGGAGAAGTCGGGATGCTCGCGTACCCAGCCGGCGAACTGCTGGGCCCAGGACACCCCTGACCGGATATGGGCCTGCAGGCCCTCCGCCCCGTACCAGCGCAGCACCAACCAGAGCTTCAGCGACCGGAAGCGGCGCCCCAACGGCACCTGCCAGTCGCGGTAGTCGATCACCGTCCCCTTCTCGCTCTCGGGGTTGCGCAGATACTCCGGCGTGACGCTGAGGGCGCCGGTGAGGGCCTCTCGGTCGGCAACCCACATGGCCGTGCAGTCCAGGTTGGTGAGCAGCCACTTGTGCGGGTTGAAGCAGTAGCTGTCGGTGGCGGCGAGGCCCCGGTTCACGAAGCGGAACTCGGGACAGACCGCGGCGGCGCCGGCCAGGGCGCCGTCGACGTGGGTCCACATGCCCTCGGACCCGGCGATGGCGGCCAGGCGCGCAACCGGGTCGAAGGCCAGTGAGGAGGTCGTCCCGACGGTCGCAACCACCGCGCACGGCACCAAGCCCGCATCGCGGTCGGCAATGACGGCAGCGGCAAGGGCCTCCGGGCTCATGGCGTGGGTGGGGTCGCCACCGACGTAGCGGACGCGGTCGGCGCCGAAACCGGCGATGCGGGCGCTCTTGTAGATGGAGGAGTGGGCGTGCTGCGACGTGTACACAACCAGGTCGTCGATGGTCGCGCCGGCTGCGGTGTTCAGCGCACGCTCCCTGGCGGCGACCAGGGCGCACAGTGCCGCGCTGGAGGCTGAGTCCTGGATCACCCCGCCGCCGGATCCGTCGCTTCGAAACCGCTGTGGGAGGCCGCACAACTCCACCAGCCAGTCCAACACCCGGCTTTCGAGCTCGGTGCAGGCCGGGCTGCTGGCCCACAGCATGCCCTGCACCCCCAACCCCGAGGACAGCAGGTCGCCCAGGATGGCGGGACCGGTGGCCGGCGTCGGGAAGAAGGCGAAGAACCCCGGAGACTGCCAGTGGGTGAGGCCCGGCACGATGACCCGTTCGAGGTCGTCGAGCACGGCGTCGAAGCCCTCCGGCTCGGCGGGCGGTGACTGCGGCAGCCCGTCCGCCACCTCACCGGGTCGCACCTGCGAGAGGACGGGGAAGCTCTCGATCCGCTCGTGGTAGCCGGCCACCCAGTCCAGGAACCGCTCACCCCACAGACGCAACTCGTCGGGCGTCATGTGCGGCGCCGCCGGAGTCGCCGCTCCTTGGTCGGCCTCGTGCTCCTGAGGGTTCATGGGGCCGATGTCCAGCGCGCCGCGAGGCCCACGGCGATCACGAGGAGTTGCCGGAGGATCGCCGCGGTGGCTCCCCAGATGGTGTCGCCGGGGATCTCGAAGAAGTTGATCGGCCGCATCGTCCCGTCCCGGGGCCAGAGTTCCTGGTGGTAGACGTCGGGTGCCAGGAGTTCGCTCAGCGGCACGTGGAGGATCTTCTCCACCTCGGAGGGATCGGGCCGCAACCCTGCGGGACGGCCGGCGGACAATTCGGCGACGTAGGAGTGCACGAGCGAGTCGCTGCCCACGGTGAAGAACGGATCCAGCTCGCCGATGCGGGTCGCGGTGGCCGGATCCAGTCCGATCTCCTCGTGGGTCTCCCGCAGGGCCGTCTCCCAGAGGTCCGCATCACCGGGTTCCTGGCCTCCGCCCGGAAACGCCACCTCCCGGCTGTGGGTGCGCAGGTGCGCCGCCCGGCGGGTGAGGATCACGTGCGGTTCGCCCCGGTGCACGTAGAGCGGGACGAGCACGGCCGAGAGCCGCTCGAAGGCGTCGCCGCCCGACTTCGGCCGACGCTCCCCGAGCACCTCCCGCAGAGCACCAAGATCCACCCGACGCGCCCGCAGCGGCAGGTCGGCCCACGGCGCCGCGGCGCCCGGCCGGAAACCTGCCGGTCGCGGGATGTGCTGAGGGCCTCCTCGGGCGCCGGGCGGCATCAGCCGGTGGCTTGCCGGCCCGATTCGACCGCGGCCCGCACCGCGTCGTCGACGGCGACGGTTGCGGCGACGCGCACAGCGTCGAGGGAGGCATCCAGGGTGCCGACGGAGGCGGCGATCAACGCGTCGCCGTCGAAGCGGGTGTGCGCCGGCATGAGCGCGCGCGCCAGACCGTCGTGGCCACTCTGGGCAACCAGCAGACACTGGGTCTTGCTGAGTCGCACGTTCGTACAGATCACGCCGATCGTCGTGCCGGTCCCCAGCGGGGGCTTGGCGGGCGGGCGGAAGTCGCCGCGGCGCAGGGCACCGGCCACCGAGCCGTCGTCGAGATCCCCGGCGGCGTTGACGGCCAGCAGCGCCACCACGACCGCCGCCTCGCCTCCTCCGGCGTCGAAGGACAGTTGCGCCGATCCCAACCCGGCGGGACTGCGGTCCGAACCCCAGGCGCCGACCGTGGCGCGCGCGCCCGCACCGATCCGACCTACCGGCCAGCCGCCGGCGGGACCGCAGCCATCGGGCGGGACCGCTGCCCGTGCCGCCTCGTAGCCGGCGTCGGCACCGGGCCAGAGCGGCGCCTCACCGGGGCGCAGGTCGTACAGCGACAGGCCGGCGACGACGGGAACCGGGCCGGCGGGCGTCGGGAAGCCTCGACCCGCCTCGCTGCAGAAGCGCACGACGCCGTCGGCGGACGCCAGGCCGAACGCCGAGCCGCCCGAGAGCACGACCGCGTCCGCACCTTCGACCAGCCGCTCCGGCGCCAGCAGATCCAACTCCCGGCTGGCCGGTGCGCCGCCGCGCACCTCCACCGACGCCACCGTCCCGGTGGGGAGCAGCACAACGGTGCAGCCGGTGCGGCCGCTGGGATGGGTCCAGTGGCCGACGCTGACTCCCGGCAGGGACGGCGCCTCGACGCCTGAGTTCACCGGGTGCCCATCTCAGCGGTAGTGGCGGCGCACTCGCCGGCCGATGTCACAGACCACCTCGTAGGGAATCGTGCCGAGACGATCCGCCACCTCTTCGGCAACGATGCTCTCGTCGCCCTGGCTGCCGATCAGGACGACCTCGTCGCCGGCCACCACCCCCTCCCCCGAGGCACCCTCGTCAGGACCGCAGTCGACCATGAGCTGATCCATCGTGACCGTCCCCACGACGGACCGGCGCCGCCCGCGGATGAGCACCTGCCCGCCGCGCAGGCCGTAGTCACGGCGCGCTCCGTCCGCGTAGCCGATGGGCACCGTCGCCACTTGGCGATCAGAGTCGAACCGGTGGGCGAGTCCGTAGGAGACCGCCTCGCCGGCTCGAACGGTCTTGACGTAGGCCACCTCGGTCCGGAGTCCCATCACCGGCCGCAGCCCGGCGATGTCCCCCACCAGATCGGCCCCGGGCGACAGGCCGTAGAGGGCGATGCCGGCCCGGACCATGTCGTAGCGCCCCCGGCGCCGGATCGGCGAGGCGTCCGGGCGGCACCCGGACAGCAGCAGTGCCGAATTGGCCGCGTGTCGCCGCAACGGACCCGGCACTCCGTCTCGGGCGGCCAGCAGTCCCAGTACGTGCTCGTAGCGCTCCAGCTGCGCCTCGGTGAACGGGTTGTCCAACTCGTCGGCGACCGCGCAGTGAGTCCACACGCCCTCCAGTTGCAGGTCGGACTTGGCGGCAATGGCACGCGCCAGCAGCGGGGCGTCGGCGGGACGGGCACCCACCCGGTTCATGCCCGTGTCGATCTTGAGGTGCACCGGCAGGTGACGGCCGGCGGTAGCGGCCGCCGCGGCCGCCGCGGCCAGACCCTCCGGGCTGTACACCGAGGGGCGCAGGTCATGCGCCACCACCTCCACCATCTCGTTGGGCCGCGGCTCGGACAGCAGCAGGACCGGCGCCGTCACGCCCGCCTGGCGCAACTCCACGCCCTCCTCCACGAGAGCCACCCCCAACCAGGTGGCGCCACCGGCCAGCGCGGCCCGGCCCACGGCCACGGAACCGTGCCCGTAGCCGTCGGCCTTGACCACCGCGCACAGCTCGGCGGGGGCTGCCCGGCGGACGAGCTCGGCGGCATTGGCGGTGACGGCCGCCAGGTCCACGACCGCCGAGGTGGGCCGCATCAACGGCTCCCGGCCCCGCCGCCGAACCCTTGGGGCGCCGGATCCAGCGCGCCGGCCAGCACGGCGGGGATGGCTCCGAGCAGGTCGCCGGCAATGAGGCCGACCGGCGGGCCCAGCGCTCCGGCCATCCCGTGCACCTGAGCCGCCAGTGCAGCCGCGTCGAGGGCTGTCAGACCCTGCGCCAGCAGGGCGCCGATCATCCCGGCCAGCACGTCACCCGTGCCGGCGGTGGCCAACCGAGCATCCCCGGAGGTCACGAATCGGGCGGCGCCGTCCGGTGCGGCGACGACGGTGGCGGATCCCTTGAGCAGCACGGTGGCGCCCGTCGCGGCCAGCGCCCGCGCCGCCGCCAGACGATCCGCACCAGGCCGCTGCCCCGCCAGCAACTCGTACTCCCCGTCGTGCGGTGTGAGCACCACCGGCGCGCGCGCCGCCGCCAGCGCAGTCGCCGCGTCGCCGCCGAGCGCCGCCAGGGCGTCGCCGTCCAGCACCAGGGGCACAGTCGCTCGCGTCACCAGCGCACGCACCGCGCTGGCGGTCTGCGGATCTCTTCCCAGGCCGGGACCGACCACCAGCGATGCGAACCGGGAGGTGTCCATCCGCTCGTGCCAGTCCGCGGCCGGCAGCCGGCCGAAGACCACCTCGGTCGGGACCGACGCGTCGGGCTCGCCGCCCGGCACCGAGAGGCGCACGTATCCCGCCCCCGACCGCAGCGCCGCCAGCGAGGCGAGCGACGCCGCCCCGCGCATCGGTGGCGAGCCGGCCACCACCCAGCAGGCGGAGCGCCACTTGTGGGCATCGACTTCTCGCCGGGGCCAGAGGTCGGCCACATCGGCCTCCGTGAGCAGCTGCACGGTCGCCGAGGCGACATCCAGACCGATGTCGGCGACGCTGACCGACCCGGCCAGCATGCGACCCGGCTGCAGCAGCAGACCCGGCTTGAGCGCGGCGAACGTCACGGTGCGCGCCGCCGCCGGGGCGCCGCCACGCACCTGCCCCGTGAGGCCGTCCACGCCGGAGGGGATGTCCACAGCCAGAACGCTGCCGGCGCCCTCGATGCCTGCAGGCGGGGTCCAGGACCGGTTCAGCCCGGTGCCGTAGGCCGCGTCGATCAGCAGGTCGCAGGGTGGGGCATCGGCGTCGTCGGGGGCGATGATCCGGCACTCGGCGCCGGCCCGCTGCAGGTGACGGGACGCGGCCCGGCCGTCGGCCCCGTTGTTTCCCCGACCGGCGATGACGACCACCCGGCGCCCCGCCAGCGCCTTGCGGCGAGCAGAGGAGGGTCGTCCCGCCTCGAGCACCGCCGCGGCGCCCTCGGTGGTCCCGGTCAGCATCTCCGCCGCCGCCACGGCCACCGCCGCGCCGGCCCGCTCCACCAGCACGTCGGCGCCCTCCGGTGCGGCCGCATCGACAGCCGCCATCTCGGCGGGGGTGACGACGGGGATCACGATGGGTCGCCCCAGGAAGCTAGATCCCGGCCTCCGCCGGGATGACGATTCGGGGTGACGACGGGGATCACGACACCTCCCCGCTCCCCGACTCGTGGTGCGGGGCGATCCCGCCGGTGCCCACGGCCACCGCCACCGCCACCGCGGAGGTGGCCGTGTGGGACAGGCTCAGGTGCCATCCCGTCACGCCGGCGCGCCGGGCGCGGTCCGCGGCACGGCCGTGCAGGACCACCTCGGGTCGGCCGCCGGGAGCGCGCACGACCTCCATCTCCCTGAACGCCACATCCCCGAAGCCCGCACCGAGCGCCTTCATCACGGCTTCCTTGGCGGCGAAACGCGCCGCCAGCCGCTCAGTGGGATCGGCGCGGGACTGGGCGTAGGCCCGCTCGGCGGGAGTGAAGAGTCGCTCGGCAACCCGCGGGCGGCGCGCCAGCAGGGCGCGAAACCGCGGCACGTCCACGATGTCGATGCCGATCACGGCGACGCCCCGCGCCAGCGTGCCGCCACGGCAGCAAGATCTCCGACCAATAGGTCCTCGGTCGGCACCTCGGCGAGAAGCGCCTCGTCGAAGGAGGCCTCGGTCTCGGTGACCGCGTAGCGCAGGCGGCTGAGACGATCGCGGTAGCGCCCCAGGACGTCGGCCGCCACGGCGGGCTCCAGCCGCTCGTGCAAATCGACGTGCAGTAGCACCAGGCCGACCGTGTCGCCGCCCTTGATCTCGGGGACGAGCAGGATGAGGCGCCCGTCGCGCAGTCCCCGTGTCAGCAGCAGCCGACGCTCGCGGCTGACCTGGCGCTTGGTGCCCCGCAAGGTGGGATCGCGGCCCACCCGCGACTCGAACCTCGCCGCCAGCCCTGAAAGATCGGCGATCTCGATCCGCTCACCGTGGATGGCATAGCGGATGTGGCCGGTGACTCGCGAGACCGCCCGATCCAACCCGGCCAGAGCCGAGAGCGTGTCGTAGCTGAGGCGTTCGGCCTCGGCGCCGGCGGCCTGGACAGCCTCGGTGAGCGGCACCCGCAGCAACGCCTCCTCGCTGCGGGAGATTCCCACGGTGACCGTCTTGGCCTGGTGGCGGATGGCGTCGACCGGCCGGGTCAACTCCTCGATGGCCTCGCTGAGCCCCGCCAGCAGCCGCTCCAGGACGCCCGCCGGCGTGCCCATCTCGCCGAAGTCGAGTTCGAACGCGGCCAGCGGCAGAACCCCGAGCGCGTAGCGGAACAGCGCGTCGAGCCGCAGGGCGGTCGCCGCGGGAAGGTGCCCGTCATAGCCACCGTCTCGCAAGCGGCGCCCGAATTGCTCGGCGCCGGCGGTGATCTCGGGCGCCAGGGAGGCGAGCGTCGCCTCGGCGTCGACGACGGCACCGTCGGGCTCGGCGTCCAGCGCCGCCTCGATCGCGCCCCGGGTGTGCCGCAGCGGCTCGGCGCAGGCGTCGATGGCGAGAGCCGCCTCGTAGCCGAAGAGGTGGCCGGCCATCGTCGCCAGCACGAAGGCGACGTCGGGGTGGACCGCCGGCAGCAGCACCGCCTCCCCGGCCCCGCGGGCCAGCTCGGCGTCATCGGTGAAGGTCACCGGCGCACCGCGGTGCGCCGCGTAGATCGCCACCTCCTTGGCGACGTCATCGGCGGTGGAGCGGTCCAGGCCCGCCGCGCAGACCAGGGTGAGAGGCTCCGCCGACAGGTCGACGTGCTTCTTGTCCTCGGTGATGTCACAGGCCACCGACCGGTAGCACAACTCCGAGAGCTTGATCCGCACCTCCTCGGCGGCCAGCCGGTTGCGGCCGTTTCCGACGGTGGCCCAGTGCCGCCGCGACGGGGCGAGCCGCTGCGCGATGTCGGCGATCCGGGGGCGAGCCGCCAGCACCTCGGCCATGGCCTCGGGCAACCGCTCGAGTGCCCCGAGGAACTCCGAGCGGCGCGCCGGATCCGCCGCCACGCCGTACAGGTCGGCAATGGCGCAGGCCAGCAGGAATCCCGCCGCCACCTGGGCATAGAAGGCCTTCGTGGAGGCGACGCTCATCTCCACGTCCCGCCCGTCGGAGGTGTACAGCACCCCGTCGGCACGGGCCGCCAGATCGCTCTCGCGGCGGTTCACGACTCCGGTCACCCAGGCGCCCCGTGCCTGGACCAACGAGACGGTGCGGTTGGTGTCGGTGGTGGTGCCGGACTGGCTGATCGCCACCACCAGGTGATCGGACATGTCGTCGCGCAGGTCGAAGCCCGACAGTTCGCTGGCGAGCCGGCTCACCACCTCCACGCCGGTGCCGGCCAACTCGGCGCCGATGATCTCGGCGACGGCCCGCGCCGCCACCGCCGCGGTGCCCTGGCCGATGACCACGATCCGGCGCGGCAGCTCCCGGCCGGTCGGCAGGACGCCGTCCAGGACGACGCTGCGGTTGCCCGGGTCCCCGGCGAGCCGACCCGCCAGCGTCTTGGCGAACGATTCGGGCGATTCGCTGATCTCCTTCAGAAGGAAATGGGGGTAGCCCCTGCGATCGATGTCGCGTGTGGTGATCTCCGCCCGCGTCGCCGCCGGCAGTGGCAGTTCGGCGCCGTCGTAGGACCAGCGTGCGACTCCGGACCTCTCGCCGGCCGCGGCGGCCTCCAACCGGACGATCTCGCCGTTGCTGCTGCCTGCGGCGTCGGCGCCGTCGAAGCGCAGGTAGTCGCCAGTCTGCTCCACGAGCCCGTACGGCTCCGATGCCACCACGAAGGCATCGGGAGCGAGTCCCACGTAGAGCGCCTGGCCGCTGCCCCTGCGGGCCAGCAGCAGGTTGCCGGGGTTGTCGCTGCTGAGCGAGACGATGGCATGGGATCCTTCGAAGCTCGCCACGGCCTCGGCGAACGCCGCCCGATCGGATCGCCCCGAGAACCTCAACCGGCGCGCCAGACCCGGCGCCACCCTGGCGTCGGTCGTGACAGCCGCGGGGTAGCTCAGGTCGAAGCGACCCACGATCGCGCCGTAGTTGTCGATGTCGCCGTTCACAGCCGCCAGGACCCAGGGTTCCCCGTCAGCCGACAGCGAGGCCACGGGGTGGGCGTTGGGCTCGGTGATGAGGCCCACGCTGGCCCAGCGGGTGTGCGCCAGGACCGCACAGCGCGCTCCCGGACGCGCCAGCGTCGCCCGCAGGGCGTCGTCGCCGGCCAGCGCCGCCCGCAGCACCCGCGTGTTGTCGCCCAGTTCGCCGACCTCCACCGCCGTCTTGTGGAGGTGCACCGTCGCCCCGGCGTCTCGCCAGCGGCTGCCGGAGCGGCCCAGCGGGTCGCTGGCTCCACGGGGCCCGTCCGGCGGGTCCGTCGATGTCACCATCACGGCGACTCCCGCCGAGTCCCGCCCGCGCACCTCGAGGCGGTCCAGCGCCGAGAGCGCCACCTGGATCGCCCACCACCCCGCCACGACCTCCTCGGTTGCCTCCGGTGCGTCGGCACCGAGGAGCTCCGCCACCGCTGCGGCGGTGGCCAGCCGATCCTCGCGGATGCTCCAGATCGCGTCGGTGAGAGCGGCGTCGCCGGCGCCGAGCCGCCCGGCGGCCGCCACAACCTCGGCCCGCAGCCCCGCGTCCCGTACCAGGCTGGTCAGGCCGGCCGGGCCGGCGAGCCGGCTCACCACCTGCCGGGCGGCGTCAGCCCCTGCAGCGTCGCCGGCGAGCAGCCCCAGGATCTCGGAGGGCGACGGGGCCCGCCGGCTGGGCGGGCGGCTCAGCACCGCCACGATGCCGCACATCAGCCGGACCTGCGGGCCACTTCGGCCGCCAGGCTCTCGGCCACTGCGCCGGCCTCCGCCTCCTCGGTGGCCTCGACCATCACCCGGATCAGCGGCTCGGTGCCCGAGCAGCGGACCAGGACACGACCTGTCTCTCCCAACGCCTGCCGCGCCCGCGCCACGGCAGGCTCGATCGCCGCCAGCACGTCGGCGGCAACGCCGGACACCCTCACGTTCCGCAGCACCTGGGGGTGGCGGGTCATGGCCGCCGCCGCCAGGTCGCCGAGGGGGGCGCCGCGCCGGACCGCCGCGTCGAGCAACTGCACGGCTGTCAGCAGACCGTCACCGGTGGTAGCCAGATCCCGGAACACCACATGCCCGGACTGCTCACCGCCCAACTCCCAGCCGCCGGCCTCGAGCGCTTCGAGCACATGCCGGTCCCCCACCGGCACCGTCACGACATCGATCCCCGCTGCTGCCATGGCGCGGTGCAGTCCGATGTTGCTCATGACCGTCACCACGACCGTCGAACCCGCCAAGCGGCCACGCTCGTGGCGGTCGATCCCGCACAGGGCGATGATGCGGTCACCGTCGATCAGCCCCCGATCGTAGGCCACGACCCGGTCCCCATCGCCATCGAACGCCAGGCCGACCTCTCCGGGGCGTGTCCGGGCGGCGATCAGCGCCGGCGCGGCGGCCCCGCAGCCGTCATTGATGTTCCGCCCGTTCGGCTCGCAGGCCACGGTTCGCACCGCGGCCCCCAGGCGCCGGAGCAGCGCCGGCGCCAGCGCCGAAGTCGCCCCGTTGGCGCCGTCCACCAGGACGTGCAGCCCGTCGAAGGCGTCCGGCCGGACGGTGGACGCCACGGCGTCGAGATAGGACTCCAACCGGTCGGAGGCGTCGCCGGCGGAGGCGAGGGCTCCTGTCGCCTCGCCGCCGGACCGCAGGGCGGCGGCCACGCACTCCTGCTCGTCGTCGCTGAGCTTGCGTCCCCCCGGGCCGAAGATCTTCACACCGTTGTCCTGGTACGGGTTGTGCGAGGCCGACACGACGATCCCCGGCACCCCGTCAGCGGCGCTGCAGAACGCCACCGCAGGCGTCGGAGCCACACCGAGCAGGTCCACCTCGATGCCGCCCAAACCCCGCAGCAGGCCCTGAACCAAGTCGCCCGCGGAGGATCGCGGATCGTGTCCCAGGACAACTCGCGCGCAGTCGAACATCTCGACGACTGCCGCGCCGATGCGGGCGGCGACCTCCGGGGTCACGTCCCGGTAGGCCCGCCCTCGGATCCCGTCGGTGCCGAACACGATCGAGCCGCGGCGACGGCCGGCGGCGCCGCGAGGTGCAGGCGCTGCTACCTCTTGGAGTACTGCGGAGCCTTCCGAGCCTTCTTCAACCCGTACTTCTTGGACTCCTTCTTGCGCGGATCCCGGGTCAGCAGGCCGGCACGCTTGAGTTTCTCGCGGGAATCGGCGTCGAGACTCTCCAGCGACCGGGCAATGCCCAGACGCAGGGCTCCCGCCTGCCCGGTGAGGCCCCCGCCGGAGATCGTGGCATCCACGTCGTAGACCGATCCGGTGTCGGTCACGCTGAGGGCCTCGGTGGCGTGGGAGCGATGCGCGGGCGACGGGAAGTAGTCCTCGATCTCTCGCCCGTTGATGGTGACGCGCCCCTGGCCCGGCCGGACGCGGACGCGGGCGACGGCGCGCTTGCGACGACCGGTGGCCTGCACGAGCGGCGGTGTCATGGTGCTCTCCTGGGAAGCGGCAGTGGCTGTGGCCTCTGGGCCTCGTGGGGATGGACGGGTCCGGCGTAGACCTTCAGCTTCCGCAGCATCTGCCGGCCCAACCGGGTGTGCGGCAGCATCCCGCGCACGCTGCGCCGTACGACCTCGGCGGGGCGCCGCCGCATCGCTTCGCCGAGGGTCTCCGAGCGAAGGCCCCCGGGATAGCCGGAGTGCCTGTAGAGGATCTTCCGGTCGGACTTGTTGGCGGTCGTGACGACCTTGTCGGCGTTCACGATGATGACGTGGTCGCCGCAGTCCAGGTGCGGCGTGTAGGTCGGCTTGTGCTTGCCGCGCAGGACGGTTGCCACCTCGCTCGCAAGGCGCCCGAGCACCTGGCCGTCGGCATCGACGACCCACCAGGCGCGGTCGGTCTCTGAAGCCTTCGGGCTGTAGGTGCGCACGGCACAAGGATACGGGCTCGCCGCCGAAATCGGCCCCCCGCCGGTGGTCGGCAACGGGCACCTCAGAGGTAGGCCACCGACTCCAGGCACAGGCCGTGCGGCGGCGCCACGCCGCCGGCGGCCGCCCTGTCGCGAGTCTCCAGGACGCGGGGGATGTCGCCGGCGGGACGGCGGCCCCGCCCGACCTCGGTGAGCGTGCCGACGATCGAACGCACCATCTGCCGGCAGAACGAGTTCGCCTCGATGTCGAACAGCAGCAGCCCCGGCTGGGGTCGACTCCAGCCGGCGCGCAGCACCCGCCTCACCGTCGGCGCCACGCGCACCTCACCATCGACGACCTGCTCGGACCGGGAGCAGAAGGAGGCGAAGTCGTGCTCGCCGACCAGCAAGTCGGCGGCGTCGCCCATGGCAGCCATGTCGAGGCGCTCGGGCACGTGCCAGGCGTAGGAGCGGCGGAACACGTCGGGCTCGGCGGCGTTCCAGATCGTGTAGCGGTACGCCCGGGCCAGCGCCGAGAAACGGGCGTCGAAGTCCGCCGGCGCCGGGGTGGCCGCCAGGACCGCCACGTCGGGCCCGCACATGCGGTTGAGGCCGCTGCGCAGGGACTCGAGCCGCTCAGTGGAGGCGTCCTCGTCGGCCACGTCCAGGCTCACGACCTGGCCGCGGGCATGCACCCCCGCATCGGTGCGGCCGGCACAGGTCAACTGCACCGGGTAGCCGAGGCGCCGCTCGAGGGCATCGGCGAGCACGCCGGCCACGGTGCGCACGCCGGGGTTGGGGGCGAAGCCGCGGAACTCCCCGCCGTCGTAGGCAACCAGGAGGCGCAGGCGGGCCACGCCGCGGCGCGCCGCTAGACGAGTTCGATGCGGACCATGGGGGCGTTGTCGCCGTAGCGAGGACCGACCCGCAGGATCCGCGTGCAACCGCCGGCGCGGTTGGCGTAGCGAGGGCCGATGTCGGAGATCAGCTTGTCGGCGATCTCCCGATCGTTGAGGAACGCCACGATCTGCCGGTGGTTGTGCAGACCGCCCTTGCGCGCCTTGGTGATCAGCTTCTCGGCGACGGGCTGCATCGCCTTGGCCTTGGCCTCGGTCGTGACGATCGACTCCGCCGCCACGAGGGACGCCACGAGGTTGGCCAGCATCGAGCGCTGGTGTGCGGCGCTGCCGCCGAGGCGGCGGCTCTTGGCGGGTCGGCCGGGCATGGCTGCGGCTCCCTCAGTCCTCGGAGGCCAGGGCGAGTCCCAACTCGTCGAGACGGGCCGTCACCTCGTCCAGGGACTTCTCACCGAAATTGGGGATCGCCAGCAGTTCCAGCGCCGTCCGCTCCAGGAGCGCGCCGACGGTCGTGACCTGGGCCCTCTTCAGGCAGTTCCGGGGCCGCTCCGACAACCCCAGCTCGTCGATGGGGCGGAGCAGGTCCGACGATGTCTCCGTGGCCGCCGCGGGGTCCAGACTGTCGGGCAACGACACCTCGGCGAGGTTCTCCACGAGTTGCGTCAGCCGCCGCAGGATGCCACCGGCAGTGGCCATCGCCTCCGACGGCGTGACCGTGCCGTCGGTCAGCACGTCCACGATGAGTTCGTCGGCTGCCACGTCCTCTCCGGTGGTCGCCTCCACCTCGTAGGAGACGCGCCGCACCGGCGAGAAGAGGGCGTCCACCGGGACGTCGCCGATCGTGCCGCTCGACGGTCGGCTCTCCGCCCCGCTGTAGCCGATGCCCTGCTCGACGGTGACGTCGGCGGCGAACCGCGCCTGACCGTTGAGCGAGGCGACGTGCAGGTCGGGGTTAAGCACCTCCACGTCGGGGTTGACATCGAAGTGTGCGCCCGTCACCTCGCCCGGCCCGAGGACGTCGATGCGCAGCTGCACCGGCTCGGGGCTGTGGCTCCGCAGCACCAGGTCCTTGAGGTTCAGGATGACGTCGGAGATGTCCTCGACCACGCCTTGCAGGGTGTCGAACTCGTGCAGCGCCTCGTCGAACCGGACGTGGGTCACCGCCGCGCCCGGGATGGACGACAGCAGCGTGCGCCGGAGCGCGTTGCCGATCGTGTGGCCGAATCCCGGGTCGAGCGGTCCGATGACGAACTTCTGACGGTTGACCTCGGCGACGGCCGCGGAGACCGCGGGGTGTTTGATCTCAAGCATGTGCAACCTCGCTCCGCTACTTGCTGTAGAGCTCGACAATCAACTGCTCACGAATCGGCACGTCGATCTGGTCGCGGGTGGGAGCCGACAGCACGTTCGCCGCCAACCCCTCCTCGACGACCTCGAGCCAGACGGGCGGCACCCGGTCGAGCACATCCACGTTCCACTGCAGCGGCGCCATCGCCCGGGACTTCTCCCTCACGGCGACCTCGTCACCTGCCGAGACGCGGTAGCTGGGGATGCTGACACGCCGGCCGTTCACCGACATATGGCCGTGCAGCACGAACTGCCGGGCCTGCGGGCGGGTCGCCGCCCAACCGGCGCGGTAAACCACGTTGTCGAGCCGCAGTTCGAGGTAGGTGAGCATGTTCTCACCGGTGACTCCGGTGCGGCGGCCGGCCTCGGCGTACAGATTGCGGAACTGCCGCTCCGTGAGCCCGTAGGTGAAGCGGGCCTTCTGCTTCTCCTGGAGCTGGAGCAGATACTCCGAGGCCGTGGTGCGTCGCCGCGAGCGGCCGTGCTCGCCGGGCGGGTAGGGACGCTTGTCGAGCGCCACCGTCTCGCCCTTGGTGCCGAAGATGTTCGTCCCCAGCCGGCGCGACACCCGCGCCTTCGGTCCGGTGTAGCGGGACATCAGACGCGCCGCCTCTTGGGCGGCCGGCACCCGTTGTGGGGCACCGGGGTCACGTCCTTGATGCCGGTGACCTCCAGCCCCAGGTTCTGCAGCGAGCGGATCGCCGTCTCGCGCCCCGAACCCGGGCCGCGCACCTGCACGTCGACCTTGCGAACGCCGAACTCCATGGCCCGGCGCGCCACCTCTTCCGCCGCCATCTGCGCGGCGTACGGGGTCGACTTGCGCGAACCCTTGAACCCCACGTTCCCCGCCGACGCCCAAGCGACGACGTTGCCCCGCAGATCGGTGACCGTGATGATGGTGTTGTTGAAGGAACTCTTGATGTGCACGACGCCGTGCGCGATGTTCCTGCGTTCGCGCCGACGTGGTCGCCGTGCCTGTCTCTCTGCCATAACCCCTCGGTGCGTCTCGTGAGCGGTGCGATGCTGCGCCACCGGGCGCGGCTACCGGTCGTGGTGGCGGGGCGCCCCGATCGGCGCCCGGGCCACCGCTGCCTTACTTCCTCTTCATGACGGTCTTCTTGCCCGCCACCGTTTTGCGCGGACCCTTGCGCGTCCGTGCGTTCGTGTGGGTGCGCTGGCCCCGGACCGGCAGGCCTCTGCGATGCCGGATCCCCTGGTAGCACCCGATCTCCAGCTTGCGACTGATGTTCTGACTGATCTGGCGGCGGAGGTCGCCCTCGACCTTCAGGTTGCGCTCGACATGGGCCCGCAGCCGGGCCACCTCCTGGTCGGTCAGATCCTTGATCCGCACGTCGGGGCCGATGCCGACCGCCTCGCAGGTCTGCGCCGCGATCGTGGGACCGATGCCGAAGATGTAGGTGAGCGACACCACGGCGCGCTTGTTGCGCGGGATGTCCACACCGGCGATGCGTGCCATGTCAGCCCTGCCGCTGGCGGTGACGCGGGTTGTCGCAGATCACCCGCACGCGACCATGGCGCCGGATGACCCGGCACCGCTCACACATGGCCTTCACGCTGGGGCGCACTTTCATGTCCGCATCCGCCTCGTCTCGTCGTCTGCTCATCCGCCGGGCAGGCCAAGGGCTCCCACTCGGTCCGGACGCTGCTATTTGTACCGGTACGTGATCCGCCCGCGCTGCAGGTCGTAGGGCGTGAACTCCACCTGCACGCGATCGCCGGGAAGGATGCGGATGTAGTGCATCCTCATCTTCCCCGAGATGTGCGCCAGCACCTGGTGGCCGTTCTCGAACTCGACCCTGAACATGGCATTGGGGAGGGACTCCAGGACCTTCCCCTCCATGAGGATCGCATCTTGCTTCGATTTCGCCAGAGTCCTACTCCCGCCTCGAACGCGACCCACCAGCCTACCGAGACAACCTCAGTGGCACCAACCCGCCGATAGCGGCGGTGAGCCGGTCGAACACCTCCGCCGGCGTCCCGGTCCCGTCGATCCTCCAGAGCATTCCCCGCTCGGTGAACCAGTCCACCAGGGGAGCCGTCTGCGTCTCGTAGAGCTCGAGGCGCCGGGCGATGCCCGCGGCGGTGTCGTCGTGGCGACCGCGGGCCAGCATCCGTTCGGAGACCTCCTGCACGTCGACCTCCAGGAGCAGGGCGCCGAGGAGTCCGTCGGGAACGGTCATCTTCGCAAGGGACGCGGCCTGCGCCGGGGTCCGCGGGAAGCCGTCGAGCAGCACCGTGACCCCCGAATCGAGGAGCGGGCCCGTTCTCTCGGCGACGACGTCGCACATCACGTCGTCGGGCACCAAGTCCCCGGCGGCCATGATGACTTCGGCCCGCCTGCCTAGCGCGGTGCCCGAGGCCGCCGCGTCGCGCAGCATGTCACCGGTGGAGACGTGGGCGACCCCGTCGTAGTGCTGCTGCAGCAGAGCGCACTGCGTCCCCTTGCCCGAACCCTGGCGTCCGAGAACGACGATCACGCCGCTCATGGGTGGAACGCCTCAACGCAGGCGCGGAACACCGGAACGATCGCGCTCGGGGCGGCGCTCGCCGCGGGAACACGAACTCGCACGCACTTCAGGAAGCCCCCGGTGGATTCGGCGCAGCATCGACTGGCCCTTACTTCAGGAATCCCCCGGCGGTTGGGGCGGAGCATCAACTGGCCCTTACTTCAGGAATCCCTCGTAATTGCGGAGCATCAACTGGCTGTCGATCTGCTTCATGGTCTCGAGGGCGACGCCCACGGCGATCAGGATCGAGATCCCGGTGAAGCTGAAGATGCCCTGGGTACTGGTGGGCACGATGTTCCCGATCACGACCGCGGGCGTCAGGGCGATGAGGGCCAGGAAGAGCGATCCCGGCAGGGTGATGCGCGACAGGATGTGCGCCAGGTAGCGCTCGGTGGGCCGACCCGGCCGGATGCCGGGCACGAAGCCGCCCTGCTTGCGGATGTTGTCGGCCTGCTTGACCGGATCGAAGCTGATGGCCGTGTAGAAGTAGGCGAAGCCGATTATCAGCAGACCGAAGAAGACCAGGTAGAACGGGTCGTCGTAGCGCAGCAAGTGGTCGTTCACCCAGGTGCGGGTCGCCTCACCCCAGCCGCCGGAGGGCAGCACCACGACGATCAGCTGCGGCAGGTACAGCACCGAACTTGCGAAGATGATGGGGATCACGCCCGACTGGTTCACCTTCAGCGGGATGTAGGTGCTCCCTCCGGTTGTCATCCGGCGACCGACGACGCGCTTGGCGAATTGCACCGGGATGCGGCGCTGGCCCTGCTCCACGAACACGATGACCACGAGCAGCACCAGGTACATCGCCAGAACCTCGAACACCCCCGGCCAGCCCGAGTTCCCCTTCACCAACGAGAACTGGTTGGGCAGCGAGCTGACCACCGCCGCGAAGATGATGATGGACATGCCGTTGCCGATGCCCTTCTGGGTGATCAACTCACCCATCCACATCAGCAGGGCCGTCCCGGCGGTGAGCGTCAGCACGACCAGGCCCACCCGCGGGGCGGTGAACTCCGGTAGCAGGTCGGGGATGCCGGTGCTGCCGGCCAGGCCGCCGCCCTGGTTGTGGAACAGGAAGGCGAACCCCGTGGACTGGATGAGGGCAATGCCGATCGTCAGGTAGCGCGTCCACTGGTTGATCTTGCGCTGGCCGACCGCCCCCTGCTGCTGCCACTGCTCGATACGCGGCACCACCACGCCCATCACCTGCATGATGATCGACGCCGTGATGTAGGGGAATATCCCCAGCGAGAAGATGGCGAACTGCGTGAGCGCTCCGCCGGAGAAGAGCTGCAGGAAGTTGAGGATGCCGCCGTCCTCGGCCGCCTCCTGGAGCGGGCGGATGGCCTCGAGATTGATGCCGGGTGCGGGGATGAACGCTCCCAGCCGGTACACCACCAGCATGCCCAGGGTGAAGAGGATCTTGCTGCGCAGATCCTCGATGCGGAAGATGTTGGCGATGTTCTGCAGGATCCGGCCCACTGGAGTTCTCCCTCCGGCGTCGGCTGCGGTCTAGCGGTTCGTCAGGGCGTTGCCCCGTGCCGGTGGCCGGCGGTCGCCCCACGGCTTGGGCAGGACTTCGATTGTGGCGCCGGCGGCCTCCAGAGCGGCGCGGGCCGCCTCGGAGAAGGCGTGCGCCCGCACGGTGACCGAGCGGGTCACCTCGCCGCGGGCGAGCACCTTGACCAGAGCGCCCTTGCTCACCAGGCCGCCGGCGTAGAGCGTCTCGGGGGTGATCTCGTCGAGCCCTGAGGCTTCGATCACATCCAGGTTGACCGGCTGGTAGCTCACCCGGAAGGGATTGTTGAAGCCGCGCAGCTTGGGGATCCGGCGCTGGAGGGGCATCTGGCCTCCCTCGAAACCGACCGGCACGGTGCCCCGCGCCCTCTGCCCCTTGGTGCCGCGGCCTGCGGTCTTCCCACCCTTGCCTCCGATTCCCCGGCCGACGCGCGTGCGCGGCGTCCGGCTTCCCGGAGCACCCTTGAGGTCGTGGACTTTCACGATTCCGGCACCTCCTCCACTTCCACTAGGTGCGAGACAGCCGCCAGCATGCCGCGCACGTCGGGGCGATCGCTCAGGATCCGGGACTTGCCGATGCGCCCCAGACCGAGGGCGCGCAGCGTGCCCCGCTGGGGAGGCTTGCGCCCGATGCCGGACCGGACCTGCGTCACACGCAACGCCACGTCATTCCTCCTCGCCGCGTAGCGCCAACCGCCGGCTCCGCTCCGTCTCGTTGTAGGCCGCCAGCAGACCCGGGGGAACGAACTCGCTGGGGTCGAGACCGCGCAGGCGCGCCACGTGGTCGGGGCGCATGAGCGATTGCAGGCCGGCAATCGTGGCCCGGGCCACGTTGATGTGGTTGGCGGACCCCAGCGACTTGCAGAGCACGTCGCCGATGCCCGCCTCCTCGAGGATGGCGCGGGCCGCGCCGCCGGCGATGACGCCGGTTCCGGGGGCGGCGGGCTTCAGCAGCACCCTGCCTGCGCCCCATTCCCCGAGCACCGGATGCACGATGGTGGTCCCTGCCAGAGGGACGGCGAAAAGCGAGTTTCGGGCCTCCTCGGTGCCTTTCTGGATGGCCAGCGGCACCTCCTTGGCCTTGCCGTAGCCGAGCCCGACGTGACCGGCACCGTCGCCGACCACCACGAGCGCCGAGAACGAGAAGCGCCGCCCGCCCTTGACCACCTTGGCCACCCGGTTGATGTGGATCACGCGGGAGTCGCGCAGTTGCAGGCGCGACGCCAGCGCTCCGGTGGCCGCCATCAGAGTCTCATCCCGGCTTCGCGGGCGGCGTCCGCGACCGCAGCCACGCGCCCGTGGTAGCGGTAACCGCCCCGATCGAACACAACTGTCGTGATGCCGCTGCCGGCGGCACGCTCGGCAACCAGGCGCCCCACCGCGGCGGCGGCGCTGACACCGGTGGTCTCACTGCTGCGCAAGTCGGGCTCCAGCGTGGAGGCGGCGACCAGGGTGCGCCCGCTGGTGTCGTCGATGATCTGCACCGCCGTGTGGCGGTTGGAACGGTAGACGGCCAGGCGCGGTCGCTCGGCCGTGCCGACGATCTTCTTGCGCACCCTGCGGTGGCGCCGGAGCCGGCTCCGGCGGCGTTCCGCTGAGGTGTTCGTCATAGGTCTGCTCCCTGCTTCGGTGCCGGACTCACTTGGCGGCCTTGCCCGCCTTGCGGCGGACGTACTCACCGGCGTAGCGGATTCCCTTGCCCTTGTACGGTTCGGGCTTGCGCAGCGCCCGGATCCGGGCGGCCACCTGCCCCACGGCCTGCTTGTCGATTCCGAGCACCCGGATGGCAGTCTGCGACGGCACCTCGAAGGTGACTCCCTCCGGCGCCTGCACCGACACCGGATGGCTGAAGCCAAGCTGCAGTTCGAGGCTGGCGGGCCCCTTGGCGGTGGCCCGGTAGCCGACGCCCACGATCTCCAGGTCCTTGCGGTAGCCCTCGTGGACGCCGATGACCATGTTGTTGAGGAGCGCCCGGGTCAACCCGTGCAACGCCCGCGACTCTCGCTCGTCGTCGGCCCGGGTGACCACCAGCGCGTCGCCCTCCTGCCGCACGGCGATCACCTGCGGCAGGCGATGCTGCAGCGAGCCCCGGGGGCCCGACACGGTGACCTCGCCGCACGCCACGCTGACCGAGACGCCCGCCGGCAGCGGGATGGGCGACTTACCGACGCGAGACACGGCGCACCTACCAGACGTAACAGAGGATCTCGCCGCCGAGACGCCGCCGGCGAGCCTCCTGATCGGTCATGAGACCCTTGCTGGTGGACAGCACCGCCATGCCGAGACCGCCCTGCACCCGCGGCACGCCGTCGGCCTTGGTATACACCCGCAGGCCCGCCTTTGAGACCCGCCGGAGGCCGCGGATGACCCGCTCGCGATCAGGCGAGTACTTCATGTCGATGGCCAGGATGCGCCCCGGACCGTCATGGTCGACCACCTCGTAGCCACCGATGTAGCCCTCGCGCCGCAGCACCTCCGCCAGGGCCTCCTTGAGCTTCGAGGAGGGCATGCGCACCTCCTCGTGCATGGCCACGTTGGCGTTGCGGATGCGGGTGAGCATGTCGGCGATGGGATCGGTCATGGTCATGCTGCGACAACCCCCTACCAGCTGGCCTTGGTCAGACCGGGGATCTCCCCGGCATGGGCGAGTTCACGTAGACAGATGCGGCACAGTCCGAACCGCCGGTACACCGAGCGCGGCCGGCCGCACCGTTGGCAGCGGGTATAGGCGCGCACACGGTATTTCGGCGTTCGCTTCTGCTTGTTGATCAGTGCCGTCTTTGCCATGTCGTCACTTTCGCCGGTTCGTGTGTTGGATTCTCGGAGTGCGCACGGATCGCTCAGCCCTGGTCCCGCCGGAGCGGGAAACCGAACGCCTCCAGCAACGCCCGCGCCGTCTCATCGTCGGGCGCCGTCGTGACAAGGGTGATGTCCATGCCGCGGATGGTGTCGATCTTGTCGTAGTCGATCTCGGGGAAGATCAACTGCTCGGAAACGCCGAAGGAGTAGTTGCCGTTGCCGTCGAAGGAGTTGATGGACAGCCCGCGGAAGTCACGAATGCGCGGGATGGCCAGGTTGATCAGCCGGTCGAAGAACTCCCACATGCGGTCTCCCCGCAGTGTGACCTTCACTCCCACGGCGTTCCCCTCGCGCAGCCGGAAGCCGGCGATGGAGCGCTTCGCCCGGGTGGTCACCGGCCGCTGCCCGGCGATGGTCGTCATGTCGGCGATGGCCCCCTCGAGCAGGCGAGCCTGACGCGACGCCTCACCGACGCCCATGTTCAGGACGATCTTCTCCAGGCGGGGCACCTGCATCACGTTGTCGAGGCCGAGCGATTCCCGAAGCCGGTCGCGCAGTTCGTCGCGGTACAGCTGCTTGAGGCGCGGCGCGGCGACCGCCGTGGCACTCACGGGATGTCCGCCCCGGTGCGGCGGCAGATGCGCACCTTCTCACCGTCGGGCGTTGTCCGGTAGCCCACCCGAGTGGGCTTGCCGTCCTCGGGGCTGATGATCGCGATCCGGGAGATGGGGATGGGCATGTCCTTGTCGATGATCCCGCCCTGCATGACGCCCGCCTGGTTCGGCTTGCGGTGCTTGCGGACGACGTTCACACCGTCCACCAGCAGGGTGCCCTTGGTAGGGAAGACGGCCGAGACGACTCCCTCCCGGCCCCGGTCCTTGCCCGACAGCACGACGACGCGATCACCCTTGCGGATCTTGGCCATCACAACACCTCCGGTGCGAGTGACACGATCCGCATGAATCGCTTCTCGCGCAGTTCCCGGCCCACAGGACCGAAGATCCGTGTCCCCCGGGGCTGGTTGTTCTCGTCGAGCACCACCGCGGCGTTCTCGTCGAAACGGATGTAGCTGCCGTCGGGACGGCGCTTCTCCTTGCGAGTACGCACCACGACACAGCGCACCACGTCACCCTTGCGGACCTTGGCGCCGGGGATGGCGTCCTTGACCGTCGCCACGAACACGTCGCCGATCGAGGCGTAACGGCGCCGGGAGCCGCCGAGCACCTTGATGCAGAGAACCTCGCGGGCGCCGGAGTTGTCCGCCACCCGGAGGCGCGTCTCCTGCTGGATCACCGCTGCACCTCCCTCAGCGCGCCCGCTCGAGGACCTTCACGAGCCGCCAGCGCTTCAGCTTGGACAGCGGGCGGGTCTCGGCGATCCGGACACGGTCCCCGACGCGTAGATCGTTGTCCTCGTCGTGAACGTAGAGGCGCTTGTGGCGCCGAACGGTCTTGTTGTAGCGACGGTGACGCACCTGCTCGGTGATCACGACGACGGCGGTCCGGTCCATGGACGCCGACGCCACAATCCCCTCACGCGTCTTGCGACGGTTGCGCCCGGAGGCCTGGGCCGCCGCGGCAGTGCTCGCCGGCGTCGGCTCCGGCGCCTGGTCGGTCGTCGGTGCTTGCTCAGCCATCGCGGCGGCGCCTCCTCTTGAACACCCGTGCGGGCTCCTCCGGGGAGGCCTCGCCATCGGTGAGCTCCTCGACCTCGTCGACCTGGCGCGCCATGGCCACCTCGGCGGCGTCGATCTCCCGGGCGCGCAGCTCGGTGAGTAGGCGCGCCACCTGCCTGCGGGAGTGTGCCAGCAGGTTCATGTTGTCGAGCTGCCCGGTGACGTGCTGGAAGCGCAGGTTCGTGGCCTCGTCCTTCGCCTCGTCCAGCATGCCCAGCAGTTCGACGTCGCTCAGTCCTGTCAGCGAGCCGGATCGGGCCATGGCTACACCGCCTGGTGACGGGTCACGAAGCGCGCCCGCACGGGCAGCTTCTGGATGGCACGCTCGATCGCCTCGCGCGCCACGACGGGGTCGGCGTAGGAGAGCTCGAACAGCACCCGGCCGGGACGCACCACCGCCACCCAGCGCTCGGGGTTGCCCTTGCCGGAACCCATCCTGGTCTCCGCCGGCTTCTGCGTCACGGGCTTGTCCGGGAACACGTTGATCCACACTTTGCCACCGCGCCGGACGTGGCGGGTCATGGCCACACGAGCGGCCTCGATCTGCGGCGCGGTGATCCATCCAGGCTCGAGCGCCTGGATGCCGTAGTCGCCGAAGCTGACCGTGGTCCCGCCCTTGGCGACCCCCTTGGTGCGGCCGCGATGGTGCTTGCGGTGTCGGACCTTCTTGGGCATCAACATGACTCACCGCACCCTTCGCTCGGCCGCGATGGTGCTTGCGGTGTCGCAGCTCCCTCGGGCATCAACATGACTCACCGCACCCTTCGCTCGGCCGCGATGGTGCTTGCGGTGTCGCAGCTCCCTCGGGCATCAACATGACTCACCGCACCCTTCGCTCGGCCGCGATGGTGCTTGCGGTGTCGCAGCTCCCTCGGGCATCAACATGATCAGTCGGCATCCCCCGGTCGGAAGTGGGGCGTCTCGTGTTGCTCGCGGGAGGCGCGCTCAATCTCCTCCTCCTGCTCGAGGAGGCGCTCGAACTCGGCGTCGGCCTCGGCCACCAGCGGCTGCAATTCCTCCAACTCGGTGGGGAACTCCTGCTCGTCGGTGTCGGTGGCAGGGGTCGGAGTGGCCCCTCGCCGGCGTGCCGCCGAGGACACCACCTTGCGCGAGCGGGCGGGGCCGGCGGTCTCGCCGACCGCCATCGCCGCCTCGCGATTGATCCGCTCGTCGGTGTCGAGGCGGTACGGGAGGATGTCACCCTTGTAGGTCCACACCTTCACGCCGATACGGCCGTAGGTGGTGTGCGCCTCCCGGAACCCGTAGTCGATGTCGGCACGCAGCGTGTGCAGGGGGACGCGGCCCTCGCGGTACCACTCGGTACGCGCCATCTCCGAGCCGCCGAGCCGGCCCGAGCACTGCACGCGGATTCCCTGGGCGCCCGCTTTCTGCGCGTTCTGGACGGCACGCTTCATGGCCCGGCGGAAAGCCACCCGCCCGGTCAGCTGGTCGGCAATCCCCTGGGCGATCAGCGCCGCGTCCAGTTCGGGCTGCTTGATCTCCTGCACGTTGAGCTGCACCCGGTTGTTGCCGGTGATCTTGGCGAGGCCCGCCCGCAGCCGGTCGGCCTCGGAGCCCTTGCGCCCGATCACGATGCCGGGGCGGGCGGTGTGCACGTCGATGCGAAGCCGGTCCCTCGTGCGCTCCACCTCGATGCGGCTGATGGCGGCATGCGGCAACTGCTCCATCAGGTAGTCGCGGATTTCCGAGTCCTCGATGACGAACTTCCGGTAGTCCTCGCGCGTGGCGAACCACCGCGACTTCCAGTCGGTCGTGATCCCGAGACGGAACCCGTACGGATTGACCTTCTGACCCATCAGATCTCCTTGTCGCCGTCGGCGGGCTCCGCGGCGGCGTCCTGCTCGGCGCCGTCGCCGGCGTCACTGTCATCGGCGGCGGCGTCCTGCTCGACGGCGGCTTCGGCGTCGACGAGCTCGTCCGCCTCGTCGACGTCGCTGGGCGCCTCCTCCTCGTCCTGGGTGGCGGCGGCCCGGCTGGCCTCCACGCGACGGCGCCGGACCTCGGCCGCGGCGCCACCGGCGAGGCCGCGCTCGGCGCGTGCTTCGCGCTCGGCGAGCGAGTAGCGCGCCAGCACGATCGTGATGTGGCAGGTCCGCTTCATGATCGGCGTGGCCCGCCCCCGCGCCCGCGGCCGCCAGCGCTTCAGCGTCGGTCCCTCATCGGCGTAGCAGGCCACCACATAGAGCTCGGTGACCGGCAGGTTGGCGTTGTGCTCCGCGTTGGCGATGGCGGAGTCCATGCAGCGGGCGACCGTCCTGGCGATCCGGCGTTCGGAGAACTGCAGGATCTCGTCAGCGCGCTCGCAGGACTCGCCCCTGATCAGATCCAGGACGGGGCGCACCTTGGAGGCGGAACTGCGCACGTAGCGCGCCGAGGCGCGGGCCGCAGGTGTCGCCACAGCGGTTGCCATCAGCGCCTGCCTCCTCGCTCCTGACCGGCGTGGAACCGGAATGTGCGCGTGGGGGCGAACTCGCCGAGCTTGTGGCCCACCATGGACTCGGTGATGTACACCGGCACGTGCTTGCGCCCGTCGTGCACCGCGATCGTGTGGCCGACCATGTCGGGGATGATCGTGGAACGGCGCGACCAGGTGCGGATGACCCGCCGCTCACCGGAGTCGTTCAGCTCGTCCACCTTGGCGAGGAGATGATGATCAACGAACGGGCCCTTCTTCAGGCTTCTGGGCATGGTGGGCCTCCTAGCGCCGGCGCCCGCGCGTGCGCCTGCGGCGCACGATCATCTGCGACGACTGCTTCTTCGGGTTGCGCGTGCGACCCTCGGGCTTCCCCCACGGCGAGACCGGGTGGCGGCCGCCGGAACTCTTGCCCTCGCCGCCGCCGAGCGGGTGGTCCACCGGGTTCATGGCCACGCCGCGAGTCTGCGGGCGCACACCCTTGTGACGGTTGCGCCCGGCCTTCCCGATCTGCACCAACTCGTGCTCGGCGTTGCCGACGGCGCCGACGGTGGCGCGGCAGTCGATGGGAACCCGGCGCATCTCGGTGCTGGGCAAGCGCACCGTGGCGTGGGGGCCCTCCTTGGCCACGAGTTGGATGCGAGCGCCCGCTGCCCGCCCCATGCGCCCGCCCGCACCCGGCTTGAGTTCCACGTTGTGCACGACGGTCCCCACCGGGATGTACCGCAACGGCAGGGCGTTGCCCGGGCGGATCTCCACGCCGGTCCCCGATTCCAGCACGTCCCCGACCGCGATGCCGTCGGGCGCCAGGATGTAGGTCTTCGCGCCGTCGTAGTAGTGCAGCAGCGCGATCCGGCAGGTCCGGTTCGGGTCGTACTCGATGGTGGCCACCTTCGCCGGGACGCCGTCCTTGTTGCGCTGGAAGTCGATGATCCGGTAACGGCGCTTGTGACCGCCGCCGCGATGGCGCGCCGTCTTGCGGCCGGCGTTGTTGCGGCCGCCCGTGGAGGGGCGCGGGGCCAGGAGGGCCTTCTCCGGCGTGCTGCGGGTGATCTCGGAGAAGTCGTGCGCGGTCTGGAAGCGGCGACCGGGGCTGGTGGGTTTGCGGCGCCGGATGCTCATGCTCTACACCTCGAAGAGTTCGATCGAGTCGCCCTCGGCCAGGGTGACCATGGCTCGCTTGGTGTCGGGCCGGCGACCGTAGGTGAGCCGGCGCCGGTTGCGGATGCGCTTTCCCTTGCGCCGCAGCGTGTTCACGTTCAGCACCTGCACGTCGAAGATCTCCTCGACGGCCTTGGCGATCTCGGGCTTGCTGCTCGAGGGGTGCACCTTGAAGGTGTAGACGTTCTGCTCCAGCAGCGAGAAGGCCTTCTCGCTGATCACCGGCTCGAGGATCACGTCACGGACGTCCTTCATGACCGGTTCACCTCCGCCAGCGCCGCAGCGGTGAAGACGATCACGTCGCTCACCAGCACGTCGTAGGTATTGAGTTGGTCGGCCGGCAGGGTGTGCACGCGAGGCAGGTTGCGGAAGCTCTTCAGCGCCGTCACGTCTTCGCGCTCCAGCACCGCCAGCACGCGCCCGCCGGCACCGAGCGCCTCCAGCTTCGCCACGGCGGACTTCGTCGACGGAGCGTCGAAGCCCCAGTCGTCCACGATGATGATCCTGCCTTCGGCGGCGCGGTCCGACAGCGCCGACCGCAGCGCCAGGCGCTTCATCTTCTTGGGGGTGGACTGCGCGTAGTTGCGGGGCTGGGGTCCGTGCGCGATGCCTCCGCCTCGCCAAAGCGGCGAGCGGATGGAGCCGTGCCGGGCACGCCCGGTGCCCTTCTGGCGCCACGGCTTGCCGCCGCCGCCACGCACCTCCGAGCGGGTCTTGGTCTTGTGCGTGCCACTGCGGCGGGCCGCCAGTTGCGCCGTCACGACCTGATGCATCACCGCCACGTTGGGGTCGATGCCGAAGACGTCCGCGGTGAGCTCGACCGTGCCACACTCGGCGCCGCTGGTGTCTCGGACGGGGACGGAGACCATGATCGACTACGCCTTCTTGACGGCGTTGCGGATGACGACCTGCCCGCCCCGGGGGCCGGGCACCGAGCCCTTCACCAGCAGCAGGTTGCGTTCGCTGTCGGCCTTGACAACCCTGAGGTTCAGCGTGGTGGTCCTGCGGGCGCCGTGATGGCCGGGCATCTTGCGCCCCCTGAAGATGCGCGACGGGGTGGCGCACTGACCGACCGCGCCGGGTGCCCGGTGGATCTTGTGGGCACCGTGGCTGGCCTTCTGGCCACTGAAGCCGTGACGCTTCATCACACCCGTGAAGCCCTTCCCCTTGCTGACGGCGGTCACGTCCACCAACTCGCCGTCGGCGAGAATGTCCACGGTGATCTCCTGACCGACGGCGTAGTCGCTCACGTCGTCGAGACGGAGTTCCACCAGCGTCCGGCCCGGTTCGCCGCCGTGGCGCTCGAAGTGGCCCCGCTCGGGGCTGTTCAGCTTGGCTGCGTCCGTGAAACCGCTGGTGACCTGCAGCGCCGAATAGCCGTCGGCCTCCGGCGTCTTGAGTTGCACGACCCGGCACGGCTCGACGCGCAGCACCGTCACCGGGACGACGCGGTCGCCGTCGTCCCAGACCTGGGTCATGCCCACTTTCTCGCCGATGATCGCCTTGGTCGCCATGTCCGGGTGTTGCCGCTCCACAGATTCGTGCCCGGGCGTGCCGGCGCCCTGACGCGAACGCTCCGCACGGGCCGGCCCGGCGGAGCGATTCTCGGTTTGCTGCGTGGTTCCTGCGGCCGGCGCCCGTGGCGCGTGACAGGCCTTCGCAGACGTCGATTGGTCCCCGGAGGTCGTTTCCGGGAAGCGACGCACTATACCGGCCAGGGCCGCGGATCCCCACGCACGGCCACTTGGCCCGGCGGCAACGACCTCGGCCTGCTCGGGTCAACCCCGAACGGACCGGCACCCGGACCGGCCAAGGCCGGGCATTCGACTCAGGGATGGCAGCTCGTGGGTTGGCAAGCGGTGTTGGGTGTGGTGGTGCAGGTGGTGGGGTCGGGGTCGGTGGGCTGACTCCCGGCGGTGGCCCTTTGGGGGGTGTGGTGGGCTGCGGGGCGAAGAACCGATTGACGGCGACGTGGTCGGGGATGTTGTCGGCGTCGAAGGTGAAGCCACCGACGACGTGGCATTCGTAGCGGTCCACGTTGTAGAAGTGGGTCGCGCAGCCGCTGATGCCGACGGTGACGGCGCCGTGGGTGATGCGCAGCGGTTTGAACGCTGCGGCGGCGAAGGGACTGTCGGCGAATCCGTTGGGCCCCCACGGTCGGGCGTGGCTGACGACGATGTCACCGGGGCGCAGCGTGACCGGCCCGCCGTGGCTGACGCGCAGCCCGGTGATGGTTCTGCCCCAGAACGCGAACCGCCAGTCGCCGCCGGCGGTGCCGCCGTAGTTGACCCAGCCGAACATGTCGGGTTCCACCGGGTGGGCGCCCGCCAGTGGTGAGGCCACGGCGGTGGATTCCGAGCCCAGCCCCCACGGCCGCCGGGGGTCGCGGGGCAGAGTCAGCGAACTGTGTTCGACGCCGAGGCCCACGCCGGGTGTTCCCCGGAGACGCAGGTGGTCGCCGCGGGTCATGCCCGCCACGGTGAACTCGACTCCGGCCACGTCCGCGATGGGCGGCATCACATGGCGTCGCAGGTTCGGGGCTCGGTGGTTGAGGTAATGCCAAGACGCTGGCGGCGCTGTGAGCGCCCCGGTCGCCGGGTCCCTTGTGAACGTGGAACGTACGAGCACTGCCATCCAGGTGCTGTTGTATGAGACGGGAAACGCGGCGGAGTCGTCCCAGCGCAACTGCCAGCGACCCAGGGCATCGTCGAGGGTCAGATTCTGCACCGCCGGCGGGTGATAGAGAGAACGGTCAATACGTTCCCGGTCACGCGAGGGGGCTCTCCAATGACGTTGGGGAGAGCGGTACCGGTCCATCCCGCGGATGCCGCGCATTTCGCGGCGTTGTTGGCGTGGCAGGCGCGAGTATCGAAGACCCGGACGTAGCTGGTGTCGGTGTCCTCGAGTCCCGCCGGGCCGGCGGGACTCGCCGTGTCGAACGCGAACGGGGCGTAGCCGAGGCCCTTCCGCTCCGACGGGTCGGGATCGGCGTGGTCGGGCGCGAGCAGGTCATTCCAATCGCCGGCCGCGGTCATTATCGCCGGCACGAGCAGGCCGTCGCGGGCGCCGCCCTCGACACACACCGAGATCGCGTCGCCGACCAGCAGCGACGGATGCACCCCCACAGGTGTGTCGCAGGGGATCCCGTGCAGGTTCAAAGGGTTCGGGGCGTGCAGGTTCAGAGGATTCGCGGGAACATCGCCGTAGGGAAGCCAACGGCCGGGTTCGATGGCCATGAGCACACGGCCCCTGCTGAGGCACATCGGCGGCGACCCCGAGAATTGGCCCCCCTCGGGGTTAGGGGGTAAAGGGGCCGGGGGCTCGTTCCGGGGGTCGCCTTCGGGGAACGGGGTGGTGCGGATGTTGGCCAGGAACCGGTCCCACATCTCGTTCTCGGCGTCGGTCAGCGGTGCCCGGAAATCGCAGCTCGTAATGCCCCCGCCCTCGTTGACGCGGCAAACCCGACGGCCGAGCGGGGAAGGTGCCTCCTCGCCGGTCCCAGACACGATGAGCAGGATCGTGGCTCGGGATGGATCGCGGAACGCGTAGAAGCTCTGAAGTTGGGTCGGCAGGTCTTGAGGCGCTCCCGGCTCCGGGGTTACCGACACACTGCCGCCGTAGCTGATGCGGGCTCCTTCGGGGATCTCGACGAAGAGCGGCCAATGCCTGTAGATGTGTCCGGGCCGGAGAGTGTCACCCTTGTGCCAGCTGCCGGCGCTGTCGGTGTCTTCGATGATCTCGATGCTGACGGTGCGGGTGGCGGTGTTGCCGGCGGCGTCGCTGGCGGAGACGATGAAGGTCTTGGGGCCCGACTCGACGACGTTGGCGTCGGGGTCGGAGAGGTCGGCGCCCTCGGTGGCGCACGAGACGTCGGCCACGCCCGCGGCGCCCTGGTACGTGCCGCCGAGGAAGCCCACGGTGTACGGACCGGCGCCAACGAATCCCCCCAGCGCACCGCCAGTGAATCCAACGACGCCGACACCAACACCAGCCCACCGGCGGCCGCCTCCGCCGCGCCCGCCGCCACCATCTCCCCCACCGGCACATCCCCCACCGCCACCACCTCAAAAACAGGCACCATCTGCTCGCCCGCCGAGCCGTCCACCGCAACCGAACCCGACCCACCAGCAGGCGCGCACGCCCCCACAATCACCGACAAACCCACGAACACGCCACAAACCCTGCGCCGCACCCCGATCTCCCCCTGGGCAACTCCCAGCACCCAAGCTAATCATCTCGGGGTTCATTCTGAGGTCGGCCTTCCAACAGTTCAGCGCTTACTCGCTGAGCGTTGTCCCAATGCCGCGCAACTCCCGTCGTGGGAGAGCAAGCCGGCGCCACCGGGTCAGCCTGGGGGACCGAAGGCGATCCTCGTTCACTCCCTCCCCGGATGGTCGATAAGCCGGTCAGGTGAACGGGATCGGCGTCTGGACCCACCAGGGCCGGTCGCTGGTGCGGATCTCCGTCACCCACTTCACCCACCACAGCCCACGGCGCCCGGGCGCCACGAGGCGGGCCGGGAAGCCGTGGCCCCGTGACAGGGGCTCGCCGCCGACGGAGTGGGCGAGGATCATGTGGCGTGCGTCGCTGAGCGGGAAGCGCCGTGCGTAGCCCGTGGCCGAGCGGACCTCGAGGCTGCGGCCCGACGTCTCCGGACCGAGCAGGGCGGTCAGCGGAACGCCCGTCCACGTCTGGGTGCTGTACCAGCCGCTGGTGCAGTCCAGCGTGGCCTCGGTCGTGCGGCTGTGGGCGACCAGCTCCCGGTAGCCCACGTCCCGGTTCACCGAGCCCCGCAGGCGCAGCACCCAGTCCTCGGGGCCGATCGTCGGCGGGGAGTCGTCGAGCCACTGCACCACGGGCATCCGCCGCGGGTCGCCCGAGCCCACCTCGTGGCTGCCGGTGAAGCGTCGCTCGGCGGCGAAGAACCGCTCGAAGCCCCCTCGCGCCAGCAGCGCCACGCCCGCCACGGCCAGCGCCTGCAGCGCGGTGCGCCGGGACAGGTCCACCGGGCGGACCCGCTGGGGCCGGCCCACGACGTGCCACACCGCCAGCGGCACCGCCGCGAAGGCGAAGATCAGGTGCAGGCCGATCGCCGACCACACGCCGATCGCCTGCCAGAACCCGAGCGCGTGCACGACCCCGGTGGCGAACGCCCCGGTGACGCAGACACCCAGCGCCATCGAGGCGTAGCGGCTGGGGCGCCGCCGGCGCAGGCCCCGGCGCACGACGGGGATCTTCGGGCGGGCCAGCACCAGCACCGTGAAGCCCACGACGCCGTGCATGACCACGATCCAGGCGGTCGAGGTGCCTCCCAGCAGGAACGAACTGCCACCGGTCACCCACGCCAGCACCAGCATCACCAGCAGCGCCAGATTGGTCTTGCGGCTGCGCGTCCCGGCCCGTTCGGGGCCGGGCAGCCGGAGGCGGGACCATCGGCGAACCGGCAGTTCAGAGGTGGGCCGATCGGCTGCGTGCACTCGCCGTCGAGACTACCGACCGGTCCCGCAGCGCGGGTGGCGACGAACGGGCGACCCCGGCCCGCAGCGCCTACGGTGGGCGGACCAGACGAGACCATGCACCGAAGCACCCAAGGAGGCACCGTGCGCGCCATCCGAATCTCAGAACACGGCGGCCCCGAGGTCCTCTCCCTCGCCGAGCTGCCCGAACCCGCCCCGGGCGCCGATCAGGTGGTCGTCGAGGTCGCCGCGGCGGGGGTGAACTTCGTGGACACCTACCAGCGCAGTGGACTGTATCCCATCGACCCGCCTTTCACTGCCGGCCTCGAGGGGGCCGGGGCGGTGACCGCCGTCGGCGAGGGTGTCTCCGACGTGGCGGTGGGCGACCGTGTGGCGTGGTGCGGCGGCCAGGGCTCCTACGCCGAGAGCTGCGCGCTGGACGCCGCCGGGGTGGTGCCGGTCCCCGAGGACGTCTCAGCTGACACCGCGGCGGCGACGATGCTGCAGGGCCTGACAGCGCACTACCTGGCGGTCGACACGTTCCCGCTGGCGGCCGGGCACCGCTGCCTCATCCACGCCGGCGCAGGCGGGACGGGCCTGCTGCTGATCCAGATGGCCAAGCGCCTCGGCGCCGAGGTGTTCACGACCGTCGGCACGCCGGCCAAAGGCGAGTTGGCCACCGCAGCGGGCGCCGACCATGTGATCCTCTACAACGACGTGGACTTCGCCGAGGCGATCGTCGACATCGCCGGGCCGCGGCCGCTCGACGTGGTCTACGACGGGGTCGGGGCGGCCGTGTTCGACGCCAGCCTGGGTCTGCTGCGGCGCCGCGGCACGATGGCCACCTTCGGCAACGCCTCCGGGCCGGTGCCGCCGATCGCCCCGCTGCGGCTCTCCCAGGAGGGATCGCTCTTCCTCACCCGCCCCACCCTGTGGGACCACGTCGCCGAGCGCGCCGACCTGCTCGCCCGCTCCGGGGACCTGTTCGACTGGATCCGCGACGGAATGGACGTCCGCATCGGCCTGGAACTCCCCCTCGCCGACGCCGCCGAGGCCCACCGCCGCCTCGAAGGCCGCGCCACCACCGGAAAGATCCTGCTGAGGCCGTAGCGCCGCAATACGAGAGACAACAACGGCCCCGTCCGTCTCGCCGGGTGCTTCCGGGCCGCGTGCCTCGTCGGTGATCCGGTCGAGTTCTCGGCGCGTCCGGCGAGGACGCCGTGCGGACCCTCGTTCGACAGCCACACCAGCCCCGACAGCGCAGTCCTGGCTCTGTTCGACGAATGGAACAGGCGCCGCGTAGCGGGCACCGACCTGATCGCACACGACTGACCCTCCAAGTCGCTCTAGTTACGTGTGACAGATCGCGCAACTAATCCTCTCCAGAACGCGCAGGAAGTAGGCTCTGAACTGTGCAGGCGGCGTTCCTCAGCCCCGGTGGCCGGTGGATGTGAGCGATCCGGCACTGGGGCCGGACAGCAGCCTCAGGCTCTCCGACGAGTTGCCGGTGCTCACCTCGGCGGCGCCGGGCGGGACCGACGCGTACATCCCGCGGTTCGTAGATGCCCGCATGCGGCGGGCTCTGGCGCGGTCGGGCGCGGTCGAGCTGCGCGGCCCGCGCGGCGTCGGCAAGACCACCACCGCCCTGCAGGTGGCGCGCACGGTGTTCGCCTGCCAGAACCCCGACACCGCGGCCGCCGTGCGCGGCGACCCGCGCTCGGCTCTGCTGGGGCAGCGGGCGCCTGTACTGATCGACGAGTGGCAAGAGGTTCCCGAGGTGCTCTGGGCGGTGAAGGAGCACCTCGACACGTCGAACGTTCCGGGGCGGTTCATCATCACGGGGTCAGTCCGCGGCCACGAAGGGGAACAGTCACCGCTGACGGGACGGGCCGAGGCCATCGACCTGTTCCCGTTATGCGTGGCGGAACGGCGCGGACTCGCCACCGTGCCGCTCGTCGAGAGATTGTTCGCCGGCCGCGACATCGAGGCCGCCGACACCGACCTCGGCGTCAACGACTACATAGACATCGCCTTGGAGAGCGGCTACCCCAACACGATGAGCGAGTCCGACGCGGCGGCGCGGGCCGCCCGGCTGCGCAACCGGATCGACGGCACCGTCAACGTGAACGGACTCGTCGGGCGGCACGACCGCTCCAAGTTGGCGGACTTCGTCGCCGCCTACGCAATGCACTCCGGCGGGGTCGTGCCCCTGCAGAGGCTCTGCGACGACGTGGGCATCTCGTCCAACACCGGTCGGGCGTACCTGGGTCTTCTGTCGCGGACCTACCTCGTGGCAGACGCCCCGTCGTTCCACCACAATCGCATCAGCCACCTGCGGCGGTCGCCCAAACGCCTGATGGTCGACGCCGGACTGCTGGCGGCGGCCTGGGGCACCGGCGCCGAGGTCATAGCCCGCAGCGCCGACCTGCGCGGGCGGCTGCTCGAGACGTTCGTCGCGGCGCAGCTGCGTGCCGGGATGCTCGCCTCCGCTGTGCCCTACAAGCTCCGACACCTGCGCCGGAATGACCGGGAAGTGGGCTTCGTCCTAGACGGGGGCATCCATGGAGCGGTCGCGCTGGAGGTCAAGGCGGGCGTGTACGGCGGGCGCCCCGAGGCGCGGCATCTCTTCTGGCTCCGGGAGCAACTCGGGGAGTCCTTCACCGCCGGCGCGGTGCTGCACACCGGCCGCCGGCCGCCGCAACCGCTCGACGACGCACCGAGGGGCCGCATCTGGTCTGCGCCGATCTCGGCACTCTGGAGCTGAACCTCTGCCGGTGGCCGCCCCACGGCTAGCCCGTCGCAATTACCGGGGGAGTCAGCCGCCGGAATACTCTGGATCTCGTGGTGGCAAGATTGCCGCGCGGCCTTTGGCCGCGGCGGCCTCTATTGCGCGTCGTGCTGCTTCTGGCAGTGGCGTTCGTGGCAATCGTTGTGGCCGCGGTCGTGTTCGCAGGACCGCGCGCGGGCACCGAACCAGCGGCCGTTGCCGCCGGCGTCTCCGACACACCCACAACCGAGGCCGACGACGCGACCCCTCCGCAGCCCGCCCCCGCGGCGGCGCAGAACACAGCCCCGCCGGCCGCGGCCGCAACGCCGCCTCCTGCCGCCGCTACGAGCGCCGCCGGCGTCTCGTCGGATCCGGGCGGCGTCAACGAGCTCATCGCGCAGCTGCGGCCGCTGGTGGCCGAGCCCGCTGCGGCGATCCCTGACTACGACCGCGACCATTTCGCCGGCTGGCTGGACCGCGACGGCGACTGCGTGAACACGCGCCACGAGGTGCTGCAATCCGAGGCCGCGAGGTTCTCCATGGCACCGTCGGGCTGCTCGGTGGCCTCCGGGCAGTGGTTCGATCCTTACACCGACCGCACCTACACGAATCCCCGCGACCTCGACGTGGACCACGTCGTGGCTCTCGCCGACGCCTGGGTCTCGGGCGCCTGGGCGTGGGCCGACGAGCTGTTGGACCGGTTCAGCAACGACCTCGGCAACCTCAACGCCATCGCCGCCGGCGAGAACCGCTCCAAGTCCGCCCGCGGGCCCGCCGACTACAGCCCCAGCGCCGCGGGCGCACGCTGCGAATACCTGGTGCAGTACGCCACGGTGAAGATCCGCTGGCAGCTCTCGATCACTCCCGCGGATTTCGCGGCGACCGAACGAGGACTCGCCGGCTGCGACCTGGAGGCGGGCGCGGCGGGCGGCATCGACCCGGTGGCCCCCAAGACCGCGGCCGCCCCGAGAGCGACGACGACCACCACGGCGCTGCCCGGCTGCCACCCGGACTACGAGCCGTGCCTGCCGAACCTCCCCGGCGACGCCCTGAACTGCGGCGACCTGACCCGCGAGCAGAGGCCCGTCACGGTCCTGGTGCCCGGCGAAGATCCCTACCGGCTGGACCGCGACGGCGACGGCAGGGGCTGTACGAGCTGACCCGACATCCCAGCGGACGGGTCTTCAAGAGCCGGCTGCGCAACGCACTCGATGACCACCTCTGCATTCCCCGAAGCCCGAATCCAGTGCGCAGCGGCCCGCTTGCCCCCGCCGACGGACCACTCAGCACTCTCCTGGTCAGGAACTCGCCGTGCGGGGCGAAGCGCCACCCCCCATGAACCGACCCGACTAGCGCCGGAGGTAGCGTCAGAGCATGGCCGAGCAGCCGGTTCACCACATGTGGTCGCCGATCACCGACCTCAGCGACGACGACCTCGCGAGAGTAAGCGGCGAACTCCCGGCCCTCATGGCGGTGTGGGCCGAGGCACGTGGGGAACTCGACGAACGCCAGGTGGAGGAGTTCAACGACCGTCTCAACCGGGAGTGGGCGATCGAGACCGGCATCATCGAGCGCATCTACACCCTGGACGAGGGAACGACGCGCCTGCTCATCGAACAGGGCATCGACGCGTCGTTCATCGCCCACGACGACAGCAACGGAGGCTCCCCCGAACTCATCGCCGGGATCATTCGCGACCACCAGGAGGCGGTCGAGTGGTTGTTCGAGATCGTCCGCCAGAAGCGGCCCCTCACCACCTCGTTCACCAAGGAACTCCACCACCTGATGACCCGCAAGCAGACGCCCGCCGACGGTGTCGACATGTTCGGGCGCGCCACCAGGATCGAGCTGCGCCACGGCGAATACAAGAAGCGACCCAACAACCCGACCCGCTCCGACGGGGCGACGCACGAGTACTGCCCCCCCGAACACGTCGCTGCCGAGATGGATCGGCTGATCAAGATCCACAACGAGCACATCGTCCTGGAGGTGCCGCCCGACCTCGCGGCGGCGTGGCTGCACCACCGGTTCATCCAGATACACCCGTTCCAGGACGGCAACGGCCGCGTGGCCCGCGCGATCGCGTCCCTTGTCCTGCTCCGCGCCGGCTGGTTCCCGCTGGTTGTCCGCGCCAAGGAGCGAAGCAGCTACATCAACACCCTCGAAGCCGCCGACACCGGCGACATCGGCCCGCTCACCGAACTCGTCGGAACCATTCAGAAGCGGGCCTGCCGGGCCGCCCTGAGCATCCTGGGCGAGGTTGAACGAGAGGAGGCCCGTCTCGAACAGATGATCGACGCCATCGGAGAATCATTCGACTCCCGCGACCGGGGACTCAGGGCTGAGACGGCACAGGCCAAGGAGACCGCCGGCCACCTCCACGAGATCGCAATCGCCAAGTTCGAAGATGTCTGCGACGGGCTCGCGTCTCGAATCGGCCGGGAGGCAGCCGACCGTGACTTCTTCGTGATCGACGGACGGGACGAGGATCCCGAGCGGCGCACCTGGTTTCGCCACCAGGTCGTCGACACAGCTCGACAACTCGATTATTTCGCGAACCTTCGCGACTACCACGCCTGGGCGCGGCTCACATTCAAGACCGAGTCCGGGCATTCGGACATCCTGCTCTCGTTCCACACCGTCGGACGGGACTTCCGAGGCGTGGTCGGCGCCTCGATGTGCTTCTACCGCCGTCAGGCCTCCGGCGGCGAGGAAGCCGCCCGGCAGGTGGTCGAACTGCCGACTGTCTCCGAAGACCTCTTCCAGATCAACTACAAGGAAGACCTCGACGAGGCAGAACGGCGGTTCGGCCCCTGGCTGGAGCGCGCCCTCGTCAAGGGTCTCGACCAGTGGCGCCGCGGCGAATAGGACCTCTCCGTACTCACCGGCCCGTGGCAACTCGACCGGCGGGCGACCTCGGGCAGCGACTCCCGGCGAGGGCCTTCGCCGACACCACGGCCGCCGCCGAGCGGAGTCACTCGACCGATCGGGGGACTCGTCAGTAGCAGGGGACCCCTCGCAGTCCGGCTTCGAGTCCGGCGAGTTGGAACACGGCGCCTCCGACGGACTCGCCGTCGAAGTTCTCGACCCGGATCGTCAACTCGTCGGCGCGAAGGGCCGATCCCACGAACGACCGCGGCGAGCGCGCGAACGCCGCTGCGAACGAGACGGACCCGTACCAGCCTTCGCTGACCCAGCCTCCGTCGTCGAACCGGTACGCGGCGGCGATCTCACCGGTGCGGAGGTTCGCGGCGAGGAAGGAGTCCCACCACACGAAGACCGCCAACTCACCGGCGCGACAGGTGATCACCAGAGCAGGCGGAGCCTCGGCCCCCGAAGCGTCCTCGTACTCGTAGTGCTCGGAGGCGTTGATCAGATGCGGCTCACTCCGGCCGGCCCCTGCGTCGAGTCGCCAGGCCCCAAGCTCTGCGGGAGTCGCCGCCCGGAGACCTTGACGGCGGGCACGGGGCATGACCTCTTGAACCGTGGCCTCCGTGACGGCGAAGACCACTCCCTCCACGTCGACCCTCGCCACCTTCCACGAGACAAGGCCGATCACCTCGCCGCAGGTGCTGATGAGCGGGCCGCCGCTGTTGCCGGGATTCGCGGCCGCGTCGGTCTGCAGGTACGTGATGTGCTCGTGGTCGTTGTCGCGCCACTTCGCGGACAGGAGGCCGCTGACGATCGACGCTGCGCCGTCGGTCTCGAACAGCGGATAGCCGACGACGGCGACAGTGGCACCGCGCCCGAGCAACGACACGTCGCCGAAGCGCATGGCCGGGACGCCGGCGCCGTCGGCACGCAGGATCGCCAGGTCGCTGGGCGTGTCGACTCCCGCGACCTGCACCTGCTGGAAGGTCCGTTCGTGGTTCTGCAGACGGATCGTCCGGGCGCCCGCGACCACGTGCGCGGCGGTCAGGAACTCGTCGTCGCCGACGTAGAAGGCCGTGCCGGCACCGGTGCCGCTCCTCGTCGTCACGACGACCTGGAACACCGACGGGAGGATCTGCGACATGGTGCGTTCGAACGTGCAGGACGAGGCGTCCGGCGGTGCGGTCGTGCCGGTTGCCGGTGGTGAGGCGGCATCGAGCGGTGTCGTCGAGTCGCCGACGGTGTAGGTGGATGCGTACAGCCAGCGGCCGACGGTGGCGGTGTCGTACGGGAAGTTGCGCGCAGCGGGCAGCCACTGCCGGTCGGCACCGACCTGCAGGGCGAACTCCACCTTGCCGTTGGCGAGTTTGCGGGCCCTGACACGCACGTCGTTGCCGTCGCTCATGCCGTACGGCGAGGCCCGGAGCCAGCGGCCGACGTCGACGGTGGCGTAGGCGAAGAACCGGGCCGGCGGCAGCCAGATTTCGCCGCCGGCCACCTGGAGTCCGAACTCGATGTTCCCGTTGTCGAGCTTGCGGGCCGCGATGCGCACGCTCGAGGCCGCGTCCGCGCTGTCGCTGACGGTCTGAGCGTCGGCGGAGCCCAGGCCGACGGCCACCAGCACAGCGCCCAGCAGGCAGACCAGCAGCACGGCGGCGACGAGTCGCCGGCTGGTGACCCGTCTCGTGGCCTTCCTCATCGCGGGCTCCAGCGGTCGATGCTCCGGGACAGATCATCGCACATCGCAGTGACAGCCCCCCGAACGCG
Source organism: bacterium (assembly GCA_026708055.1). Taxonomy (NCBI): domain Bacteria; species bacterium. The sequence goes on from JAPOVS010000026.1 coordinate 83,383, forward strand.
CCCGCCGCGCCGCGACAGCCGCGAGCCGCACTCGGGGCCGCAAGGCCCGCCTGCGGCGATCAGCGCCCGAAGTCGAAGGTGCTGATCTCGACGAGTTGGTCAGCGACGAGGCCGACGGCTGCTTCGAACAGGTCCTTGCCCGCCTCGGCGGTCGCGCCGGTGGGGTCGCCGATGTGGCCGTCGGGGCCGAAGTCGTCGGACAGCCAGCCGAACGTCGCGAGGCCGCCGAAGCGCACGTGCGTCTGGTCGGCCAGCGCCTCGGGCACCCGCCGGACGGCGCGGTCCATGTGCACGAGTTCGGGGTGCAGGTGCAGCATCACCGAGGTCTCGTCGTGGCCGCCGTGGATGCCCATTCCCAGCTCGTTCGCAGAGCTGGGGCGCCCCCCGTGGTCGGGCGGCACGAATGGATGCACCAGGAACGTACGGAGACCGAAGCGACGGCGCAGTTCCCGGCAGGCCACGGCCAGCAGTGCCGTGTTGCCGCCGTGGGCGTTCAGGAACACGAGCCGCTCGGCTCGCGTCGCCGCGACCGACCGTCCCACGTCGGCGGCAACCGCCAGCAGCGTCTCGGCGGACAGCCACAACGAGCCCGGCGACCAGGCGTGCTCGTCGGACTTGGAGACGGACAGCGTCGGCAGCAACCAGGCATCGGCCTCCTCACCGCAGCGGGCGACCGCGGCGCGCCCCGCCTCGTCGGCGACCACATGGTCGACCGACAGCGGAAGGTGCGGCCCGTGCTGCTCGACGGCGCCGATCGGCCACACCAGCACGGAGCCGGCACCGATGCGCTCGGCGATCTCGGGTGCGGTGAGGTTCTCCAGCCGACGCGGCGCGCTCGGGTCCGTGCCGGTGCCCATCGCGGTCACGCTACCGGCAGCGCGCGGGGCTGCCCTCGGTCGGCTCCCCTGCCAGGCCGACTCGATGTCTGCGGGGTGGGATCCCCGCACCCGTCACAGCGACCGGGTGACGACCGAGGCGACGTTGCGGCCCGAGGCGCCCCAGACGCCCGCGCCGGGGAAGGTGGCCGCGCCGGCGCAGAACAGGCCGCGGATCGGCGTGGTGTAGCGGGTGAGGTGCCGGGGACGGCCGAGCAGCGCCGACAGGGGCGAACCCGTGAACGACGCGGCGTGGCCCCGCGGCATGCCGAACTGCTGCTCGTAGCTCAGCGGCGTCATCACCCGACGGTCGAGGATGGACTCGACGAACCCCGGCTGCACCCACTCGCCGAACCGCTCCAGCCAGCGTTCGGGCTCGGCGCTGTCACTCCAGCCGCCGGCTAGTTCGTACGGCGTGTAGAGAATCTCGAGGCTGAACACCTCTCCGCCCCCGGGCGGGCGCATTTCGGCGTCGAGCACCGACGGGACGTTGGCGAGGAACACCGGATCCGTCGCCACACGCCCCGCCGCCGATGAGTTCAGTGCCGCTCGCAGACCGGCCAGGCCCGGCATGACGAAGGTCGTGGGTATCAGCGCCGCGTCGGCGTCGAGCCCGTCGACCGGCGCCCGGTAGACCGGGGTCCTCGCCAGCGTGGCGTCCACCTTCGACTCGTAGCCGTCCTTGCCGGCCGGTCCCCAGATCTGCTCGAAGCGCTCCGGGAGTCCGGCGCCTTCCAGCGCCACCGCCGCGGGGTCGCAGGCGACCACCACCGATGCAGACTCGATCACCTCGCCGTCGGCCAGACGCACCCCCGCCACCCGGGCGCGCCTGCCCGCGTCGGCGGTCACGAGCACGCTTCGCACCGGCGCTCCGCAGCGGACCTGCCCGCCCGCCGCACCGAAGCAGCGGTTGACGGAATCGGTGAGTCCGCCGCTGCCACCGACCGGACGCCCCATGGCCACCAGGTGGCGGACCGCGCAGCCCATGACCCCCAGCCCGGTCCCAGGCGTGGAGCCGTCGAGGCCCCATACGACGGGGCCGGTCGCCAGCACCGGGAGCATCAGCGCTTCGTGGCCGAAGAAGTCGGCCAACAGGGACTGCGCCGAGCGTTTCGACCATGCCCACAGCCGGGACGCGGCGACCGCGTGCCGGCTCAGCACGTCGACCAGGGTGGACCGACCCGGCGTCTGCTGGGCGAGTTCGATGAGCAATTCGGCCACCGGGCGGGCGGCCCGGAAGAAACGGCGGTAGCCGTCGACTTCATCCGGGTAGATGCGACGCAGCCCCTCGAGGGTGGCCTCCAGGTCATGCCAGGTCACCCAGGGCGTGTGCCCGTCCCAGAAGCGGTACGCACCGACAGGGTCGACATCCAGGTAGCGCAGGCCGAAGCTCGCGAGATCCAGTTCCTCCGCGATGGGCATCGCCCGTACGAGGACGTGGTCACAGTTGCAGATGTTCACCCGGGCGCCCACCGCCTCCACGGTGGATGCGCACCCGCCCACAGTGGACCGGGCCTCCAAGAGCAGCGTCCGCAGGCCCGAGCGGGCCATGTAGGCGGCGGCAATGAGCCCGTTGTGACCCCCGCCGACCACGGTGACATCGACGGATCCGTTGAGGGACATTGCTCAGCAGTCTTCCAGGCGCCGCCGCATCATGCTGCCGAGTCGCTCGGCGAGCAGCGGCACCTCGGCGGTCTGCAGTTCGCCGTCCCGGACCACGACTTTGCCCGCGACGACGACATGACGGGGTCGCCGGCCCGGGTTGGCCCAGAGCAGGCCCGCCAACCGATCGCCGACGCCGGCGTCGGCCACGCCGGTCACGTCGAAGCAGCACAGGTCGGCGGCGGCGCCCTCCTCCAGATGGCCGAGTTCGGGCCGGCCGAGTCCGGCCGCCGATCCGGCGGTGGCCATGGCGAGGATTTCCCGTGCCGTGGGTGGCCGCGAGGTCAACCCCCCCACCTGCAGAGCCAGGCGGGCGTCGGCCAGCAGGTGGCCGGCGTCGTTGCTTCCGCCACCACTGGTGCCCAGACCCACCGCCACGCCGGCGTCCAGCAGGGATCCCACCTCCGCCACGCCCCAGCCCATCGGCACGTCGCAGCCGGGGGCGTGCGTGGCACGGGCGCCGGAGGCGGCGAATCGAGCCCGCTCGGCCGCGGTGATCTCGCAGAGGTGTGCCACGGTCACGTCGTCGGCCAGCCAACCCCACTCGTCAAGGAGGTCGAGCGGGCGCCGCCCCCAGCGCGCCGCGGCGCGCTCGGTGTCCACCTGCTCGTTGGCCTGCGTGCGGCGGCGGAGACGGTGCCGCGCCGCCACGCCGGCCAGCGCGGCGAACGTCTCCGGGCCATCGGAGTGCACGCCCGCGGGGCCGCAGGCGATCTGCAGCATCCCGTAGGGCTCGCCGGCACCGTAGCGATCGACGAGCGCCTCGACCGAGGTCGCCGCCACCTCGGGGTCGTCACCCGCCGTGCCCCGGACGAACACGAGGCGGGAACCCAACCTCTCGGCGGCGTCGATGGTGGCTGCGGCCAACTCGGTGGGATCCCGATCGGCGGGCCACGTGAGGTGATGATCGGCCACCGTCGTGACCCCGGCGAGCAGCCCCTCGGCGATGCCCACCGTGGCCGCGGCCGCGGCCAGATCCGGGTCGACGCCGGCGCGCCGGTAGTAGCCGCCCATCGTGGCCAACCAGCGGTCCATGCGCACGTGCCGGGTGCCCTCCAGCGTGCGGAAGGCGGACTGCAGCAGGTGGTGGTGGGCGTTGACGAGACCCGGGATGACAACGCACCCGGAGGCGTCGAGCGTCTCGCGCCCCGCCGGATCGCCGGGCGAGGACCGGCTCGCAGCACCGCTCCCGACACCGGCGACCACGCCGTCCTGGCAGACCACCTCCGCCCCGGCCAGCTCGCGGCGCCCCGTCCACACCAGTTCGGCACCGCACACCACCAACTCCATGCGGCGATGGTACGGCGCTCGGCGGCGCCGTGCCCGAATCAGGGTGCAGCCCTCGAGCGGACGCTCGGGAGGTTGCGCCATGAGAGTACTTGGCAGTAACGTGACAGTTGTCGGTCGTGAACGATCGAAGTTGAGAAGGGCCGAGACCAGGCCGGTTGAAGGACTTCATAACTGGTCTCGGCCCTTCCCTATTCGGAGGCGCGCCTCCAGGTGCCGAGTGTAACGAGTCTCTGAACTATCTGATATATCAATATGTTTCGTTCGCTCAGCGCCGGCCCTTGGGCGGGCGGCGCGAGTCTCAGGCGGCGTCGTGCAGGCGGGCGGCTCGGCGGGCCAGTTCCCGGTGCGCCGCCGCCAGGTCCACGCCCAGAAGTTCGCCGTCGGCGACCGTGTGCCGGCCCCCGACGAAGAGGTGCCGCACCCGCCGGTCGGGACCCAGCACCAGCGCCGTGACCGGGTCGGCGATGTCGGCCAGGTCGTCGGCCGGCCACACGGCGATGTCGGCGGCCATGCCCACCTCGAGCCGTCCCAGTTCGGCGCCGCGGCCCAGGCAGGCGGCCCCACCGGCGGCGGCCATCTCCAGCACGTCGGGGGGCATGAGCGCATCGGCCCGCGCCTCGCGCTGGCGGGCCGTGTAGAGAGCCTGGCGCAATTCCGGGAACAGGCCGCCCACCTCGTTGGAAGCCACCCCGTCCACGCCGAGGCCCACCGGCGATCCGGCGGTGCGCAGCCCCACGACCGGGCACATCCCGGCCGCCAGGCGGGCATTGGAGGAGGGGCAGTGGGCCACACCCACGCCCGCCGCGCCGAGGCGGCTGATCTCGGAGTCGTCGAGGTGGATGCCGTGCGCCAGCCACACGTCCTCGCCCATCCAGCCCCAACCCTCCAGCACCTCCACCGGCCGGCGCCCGAAACGCGCAAGGCAGTGCTGCTGCTCCTCCAGGGTCTCGACGAGGTGGGTGTGCAGGCGCAGTCCCAGGCGGCGGGCCAGTTCGGCGGCCTCGACCATCAACTCGGTGCTGACCGAGAAGGGGCTGCAAGGGGCGACGGTGATCGAGATCCACTCGCCGTCGTGGTACTGCGCCGCGAGGCGTTCGGTGGAGGTCCCGATGTCGTCGCGGTTCTCCACAAGATGATCCGGCGGCAGCCCACCGTGGCTCTCACCCAGGTCCATGGACCCGCGGGACAGCGCCAGGCGCACGCCCACCTCTCCCGCAGCCTCCACGATGGCGTCGAACACGGAGTCGTCGCCGCGGGGGACCACGTAGTGGTGGTCGAAGACCGTGGTGGCGCCGCTGAGGGCCAACTCGGCCAGGCCCACCCGTGCAGCAGCCCCCACGTCGGCGGCATCCAACTGCCCCCAGATGGGGTACAGCGTCACCAGCCAGCTGAACAGATCGCAGCCGTCGGCACGACCACGCGTCATCCACTGGTAGAGGTGGTGGTGGGTGTTCACGAAGCCCGCGGTGATGATGTCGCCGTCGCAGCGGATCACCACCTCGCCCGCCTCGGGGGCCACGTCCCCGACCGCCACGATGCGACCGGCCTCGATGGCCAGGTCGCCGGGCCAGCGCCCGCCCCGCAGCACGAGCCGTCCAGGGTTCTGCGTGCCGTTCATCGGTCCATCATGGCACCGCCGGCGCGGTGGAGACGCCGCGACGGACTAGGGCCGGAGCCGCAGAGCGGCCGGTCCCCGGGGTGCTCAGAAGGTGCCGCCTCCCGTGGCGGCGTGGGGATGGTTCTCGGTGAGGCCCGCAGAGGTCACCCGCACGAAGGCGGCATTGCGCCGGAACTCCTCGAGATCGGTGGCGTCGAGGTAGCTCATCGCGCTCTTCACGCCCCCGAGCAACTGGTGCAGCACCTTGGCGACCTCGCCCTGGTAGGGCACGAGACCCTCGACGCCCTCCGGGGCGCGGTGCTCGAAGTACTCGTCGTCCAGTTCGTCGCCGTGCCGCTCGGCCCGACTCTCCACGGCCTCCCGCGAGGCCATCCCCCTGATTCGCTTGACGAGGCCCTTCGCGGAGTGCTCCACCTCGCCGGGGCTCTCCTTGGTGCCGGCGAAGAGGCTGCCGATCATCACGGTGTCGGCACCGGCGGCCAAGGCCTTGGCGATGTCCCCGGAGGTCCTGATTCCGCCGTCGGCGATGACCGGGACGCCGCCGGCGCCCTCGACCGCGTCACCCAGGGCGGTCAGCTGCGGCACCCCCACCCCGGCGACCAGACGTGTCGTGCACACACCGCCCGGACCGACACCCACCTTGATGGCGTCGGCGCCGGCGCCGGCCAGGTCGGCGGCCCCGGCCGCCGTGGCCACGTTGCCGGCCACGAGGTCGACGTCTGCGAAGGTCTCCTTCAGCCGCTTGACGCCCTCGATGGCGTGGGTGGCGTGACCGTGGGCGATGTCCAGCACCAGCACGTCGGCGCCGGCGGCGACGCAACTCTTGGCTCGCTCCATCATGTCGTGGTCGGTGCCCACGGCCACCCCGACCAGCAGATCCTCCCCCGTCGCCTTGACCTTCTCGACCTCGAGGGCGTGGGCGTACGTGGGCAGGAACCGGTGGATGATCCCGATCCCGCCGAGGCGCGCCAAGGCGATCGCCATCTCCGACTCGCAGACGGTGTCCATGTTCGCCGCGATGATGGGCAGGCGCAGGTCGATGTGCCGGGACAGCCGGGTGTTGAGGTTCACCTGGCGCCGCGAGCGCACCCGTGAGCGGCGGGGCACCAGCAGCACGTCGTCATAGGTGAGCCCGATACGCACATCGTCCAGCGGCATGCGGGCACCTCCGAGACTACGGTCGGCAGACATTCAGCGGCGTGACCGGCACGCTCCCGATCGCACCGGCGAGAGGACGCCCTCAGTCTGCCACAGCACCGGTGCGGTCCGAGACGTCCGGCGAGCCGACGCGGGCCAAGAGGTGCTCGGCGGCCGCCCGCAGCGCGCCGGCGGCGGGCGTGTCGGGGAGCTCGGTCAGCGCCGCGGCCGCCCGGTCCGCCCACACCGAGGCCGCGGCGAACGCCTCCGGCACTCCCGACCCGGCGCGAATGATCCGGCGCGCCAGAGCGCTCCCCTCGGCGCTCAAGCCGGGCCCCAGGATCGAGCGCAGCTGCTGACCTGCTGGAGATTGGACGGCAAGCAGCACCGGCAGCGTGTAGTTCCCCTCGCGGAGGTCGTGGCCCGCCGGCTTGCCGAGCTCGTCGTCGCTGGAGATCACGTCGAGGATGTCATCGACGATCTGGAACGCCATCCCGTAGCTGTGCCCGAATTCCGAGAGCGCCTCGGTGAGCGGGGCCGGCAGCTCCGCCACGATCGCCCCCACCCGGCACGAGGCTGCGAGCAGCGACGCCGTCTTGCCGCCGATCGACAGCTCGTAGTCCTGCACCGTCCGGTCGCAGTTGTAGGCGTCCTGGTACTCGCGAATCTGCCCCTCGCAGAGCTTCCCGATCGTGGCCGCCAGCAGTTCGGCAACCTCGGTCCCGAGCGAGGCGGCGATCTGGCTGGCGCGGGCCAGCAGGAAATCTCCCACCAGGATCGCCGTGGCGTTGCCCCAGGTGGCGTTGACGCTCGCCACGTTGCGCCGCGTGATGGCACCGTCGATCACGTCGTCGTGATACAGCGACCCCATGTGCACCAGCTCGACCGCGACCGCTCCGGCGATGACACCGTCGCTACAGCTGCGGCCCTGCGGATCGGTTGTCCCGGCCGAAGCGATCGCCAGGCCCGGCCGGATGCGCTTGCCGCCGGCGCCGATGAGGTGGCGCGCCACCGTGGACAGGAAATCCAGGTCGGAGCGCACCTCGGCTCGGAGATGCAGCTCCGCCCGCGCCAGATCCTTGCCCAGGCTGGGAAGCACGAGGACAGGGTCGATCGCCGTCACGCTGCGAGGATAAGGCTGGATACCCCGCGAGAGACCTCACCTGTACACTTGGAATGCCCGCGGCAGCCGCGTTGTTGTAGTCAGGCAAGCGGCGCGGCGCGGACGTTTTGACAGTTGGAGGAGCCGATGTTCGAGAGATTCACAGATCGTGCTCGCCGGGTGGTCGTGCTGGCCCAGGAGGAAGCGCGGCTGCTGAACCACAACTACATCGGCACCGAACACATCCTGCTGGGCCTGATCCACGAGGGTGAGGGCGTGGCGGCGCGGGCGCTGGAGTCCCTCGGCATCTCCCTCGAGCGGGTCCGTGAACAGGTCGAAGAGATCATCGGCAAGGGCGGCACGCTGCCCAGCGGCCACATCCCGTTCACGCCCCGCGCCAAGAAGGTCCTGGAACTGTCGCTCCGCGAGGCCCTGCAGTTGGGCCACAACTACATCGGCACCGAACACATCCTGCTGGGGCTGATCCGCGAGGGCGAAGGGGTTGCCGCCCAGGTGCTCTCCAAGCTGGGTGCCGACCTGGCCAAGGTCCGCCAGCACGTGATCCAGTTGCTGTCGGGTTACGGCAGCAGCGGCGGGCGCGGCGAGAAGACCCCCGCGGGCGGCGGGCGCGGCAAATCCTCGGGAACCTCCCACGTGCTGGACCAGTTCGGCCGCAACCTCACCCAGTTGGCGAAGGACAACAAGCTCGACCCGGTGGTCGGGCGCATGCGCGAGACCGAACGGGTGATGCAGGTGCTGTCGCGGCGCACCAAGAACAACCCGGTGCTGGTCGGCGAGCCGGGTGTCGGCAAGACCGCCATCGTGGAGGGCCTCGCCCAGCGCATCGCGGCCGACAACGTGCCCGGCACCATCGAGAACAAGCAGCTCTACACGCTGGACCTCGGCGCCCTCGTGGCGGGGAGCCGCTACCGCGGCGACTTCGAGGAGCGCCTCAAGAAGGTCCTCAAGGAGATCAAGGGCCGCGGCGACATCATCCTGTTCATCGACGAACTGCACACCCTGGTGGGTGCGGGGGCGGCCGAGGGCGCCATCGACGCGGCCTCGATCCTCAAGCCCATGCTGGCGCGCGGCGAGTTGCAGACCATCGGGGCCACCACCCTCGACGAGTACCGCAAGCACCTCGAGAAGGACTCGGCCCTCGAGCGCCGCTTCCAGCCCATCAAGGTCGCCGAACCCAGTGTCGGCGACACCATCGAGATCCTCAAGGGGCTGCGCGATCGCTACGAGGCCCACCACCGGGTCACGATCACCGATCAGGCCCTGGTGGCCGCGGCGAACCTGGCCGACCGGTACATCTCGGACCGGCACCTGCCGGACAAAGCCATCGACCTGATCGACGAGGCCGGCTCGCGCCTGCACCTCAAGCGCATGGACATCCCCACGAACCTGCTGGAGATCGACGCCGAGATCGGTGTCGTGGCGACCCGCAAGCAGCAAGCCGTCGAGGAGCAGGACTTCGAGGAGGCCAGCCGCCTGCGCGACCGGGAGAAGGAACTGCTGACCCAGCGCGAGACGGCCGAGGCCGAGACGCGCAGCTCCGGCGTGGACCTGTTCGACGAGGTCGACGAGGAGGGCATCGCCGAAGTGCTGTCGGTGTGGACCGGCATCCCGGTCTACAAGCTCACCGAGGAGGAGACCGTCAAGCTGCTCCGCATGGAGGAGGAACTGCACAAGCGGGTCGTCGGCCAGAACAACGCCATCGGATCGGTCAGCCAGGCGATCCGCCGCACGCGTGCCGGGCTGAAGGATCCCAAGCGGCCCTCCGGCTCGTTCATCTTCCTGGGGCCGTCGGGCGTGGGCAAGACCGAGTTGGCCAAGACCCTCGCCGAGTTCCTCTTCGGCGACGACAACGCGCTCATCAGCCTCGACATGTCGGAGTACATGGAGAAGCACGCCGTCAGCAGGCTGATAGGGGCTCCCCCCGGCTACGTGGGCTACGACGAGGGCGGGCAACTCACCGAGGCGGTGCGCCGCAAGCCCTTCTCGGTGGTGCTGTTCGACGAGATCGAGAAGGCCCACCCGGACGTGTTCAACTCACTCCTGCAGATCCTGGAGGAGGGGCGACTCACCGACAGCCAGGGGCGCTCGGTGGACTTCAAGAACACCGTTCTGATCATGACCTCGAACCTGGGCACGCAGGACCTGCGCAAGGCCACGCTGGGTTTCGCCCGCGCCGACAAGACGGTGTCCTACGAGGCCATGAAGGAGAAGGTCACCGACGCCCTGAAGAAGCACTTCCGGCCCGAGTTCCTGAACCGCGTGGACGAGGTCATCGTGTTCCACGAGCTGAGCCCCGAGGAGGTCACCCGGATCGTGGACCTCATGGTGCGGCGAGTAGCCGACCAGTTGGCAGGCCAGGGCATGGGCCTCGAGATCACCCCGGAGGCCAAGGTGCTGCTCGCCGAGGAGGGCTACGACCCCACGCTCGGCGCGCGACCGCTGCGCCGGGCCATCCAGCGGCTCGTGGAGGATCCACTCTCGGAACAGCTGCTGCACCGTGAGTTCCGGGCCGGGCAGATCGTCATCGTGGACGCCACCGACGAGCCTCCCGAAGAGGACACCGGGGATGCCACGAACCCCGACGGCTCACCGAAGCGACGCATCGTCTTCAAGGCCGTCGAAGGCTTCGAACCCCCGCCCGCCGTCGAGGAGATGGTCGCCCACTGACCGTGCGACGCCGGCACGGGCCGGCCGGCGACGCCGGCGGCCTGCACGCTCGCCCGCCAGCCCGCGGTGCCCGCGGGGGAGACCGCGGCGCACGGCGGCTGCTGCTCGGGGTCACCCTGGCGGGGGCCCTGCTGGCGGCGTCCGCCTGCGAGGTGGGCGTGGGAGTGGACGTCGACGTGGCCGAGAACGGCTCGGGCACCGTGGCGGTGGGGGTGAGCCTCGACCGAGCCGCTTCCGACGCGCTCGGCGATCTCGCTTCCCAGCTGGACCTGCAGGATCTGGCGCTCGCCGGCTGGGACGTCGCCGGACCGGCCCGGGAGGCCGACAACCTGCTGTGGGTTCGGGCCACGAAGCGCTTCGGGAGCGCCGAGGAACTCCCGTCGGTGCTGGCCGAGATCGCCGGACCGGACGTCTTCGAGGGCTTCCAGCTGCGTCGCCGGACCGAGTTCGCCGAGCAGACCTGGGAGGTGGCCGGCCAGGTGGATCCCTACGCGGCGCTGCCGGAGCTGTTCGACACTCTGGCGTTCAACGAGGGATTGCGGGAACGGATTCGCGGGGCCACCGGTGACTTCGGCGACGACGTGCCGCTGTACGGGCTGACCATCAGCCTGAACATCGATCTGCCGGGCGACCTGCGCAGTGGCGGCGGCGACTTCACCTGGACCGCTCTCACCGCGGACTCATCGGCGGAGACGGCGACCGCGGTGCGCATGACCGCCCACCAGGAGAACACGACTGCCAAGACGCTGCGGCTCGTGGGGCTAGCGGCGGCGGCGCTGTTCGTGCTGGCACTGCTCCTGAACGTGCTGGGATGGTGGTACATCAGGCGCTACCGCAAGCGCCGGGCGAGCGCCCTCATGGCCAAGGCCGACAGCGAGCAGATTCCAGCCGTAGTTGCCGGGGCCGTCGGTGCCCCGCCCGGCGACGCGGCCGGGACGGGAGTCGGCGCAGTCTCGAGCGCCGGAGGCCCGCTCGAGGCGGAGATCCAATGGGGACCGGCCGAGAGTGACGCGACCGAGACCGTCGGTGACGATATCGACTGGGACGAATTGGCCGATGCGGAGTTCGAGGACCTGGCGGGCGACATCGAGGATCTGACCACTGACGGGACCGCCGCGGGTGACTGGACCGCCGCGGGTGACTGGACCGCATCGCGCGAGGAGAGCCCCGGCGTCCGGGCGGAGACCGGTGCCATGACCGCCGACCCGGAGGAGTTCGAGGCGACGATCTCGGTGCCGGACGAACCGTCCGAGGGGTCCGAGCCGATCGCCGGTTGGGTGTCCGCAGAGCGGCCGCTGGCGTTCGACCAGCCAGCGGAAACGACCGAACCCGAAAGCGACGAGCCGGAGGAGCCCGCCGAAGCCGACGAGCCAGCCGAGGTCGAGAGCGACGAACCCGAGGAGGCCGACGAACCCGAGGAGGCCGACGAGCCGGCAGAGCCCGACGAGGCCGAACAGCCTGACGAGGCCGAGAGCGACGAACCGGACGCGGCGGACCAGACCGAAACCGAGAGCGAACCGGACGCCGAGGACGAACCGGGCACCGACAACGAACCCCACGAGGACGGCGAACCGGACGTGGCGGTCGCGCTGGAAGCCACAGAGGCGGCGACCCCCGCCCCGCCGTCCCGCACGCTCAGGCTTGTGGTGATCGGGGGCTGGGGCGTGCTGTTCCAGCCGGCCGACCCCGCCGGCGAGTTGCTGGTTCCGTATCTACAGCAGGCAGGTGCCACCGCCTCTCCCGCGGAGATCCGTGAGTCGTACCGTCTGGCCACTCTCGGTCGCCTCACCCCTGACGAGTTGTGGGAGTCCTGTGGTCTGATCGGCGAGCCGACCTGGACCCATGGCCCGTACACCGGCCGCATGTCTGTGAGTGCCGGCGCGGCCGAGTTCGTCCGCTCGCTCCTGCGGCGGCGCATCGGGGTGGCCTGTGTCACCAACGACGTGTCCGACTGGTCGTGGCGGCTGCGGGCGTGGACGGGTTTCGAGGCGCTGTCGCCGTGGGTCGTGAGCAGCGACATCGGCATCCGCAAGCCGGACCCGGGAGTGTTCGAGATGCTTCGCAGGGTTGCGGAGATCCCCTTCGCCAGCTGCCTGGTCATCGACAACGATGTCCGCACGCTCGATGCGGCGCGCTCGCTGGGCGCCTCGACCGGCCTGTTCGGCGCACCGCCGACGGGAGCCTCCCCCGCCGGGAGCACTCACCCCGCCGTCGGCGACTTCACGGACCTCCTGCGCCGGACCTGACCGCGCCGCGGCCGCCCTCTCCAGTCATCCCGGCGAAGGCCGGGATCCACAGCCCGGCGCTCACCTGGCCGGATCGGGTCAGTCCCCGGCGGGCGGCTGGCTGCAGTCGGGGTCGGACCACAGCCTCGACACGGCGTCCTCCACGATTTGCCGGTGATCGAACGCCAGCGTCACCCGGCCGCTCCGCACCTCCGCCATCGGCACCAACCCGGCGTGGGCGGCATCGTCGCCACCTTGGGGCGTCTGAGCGAGTTGCGCCACGACCGCCCGGTAGGCCACGGTCACCACCCGCATCCGCGGGTCTCGGTCCGGATGCCCGTAGGCGCCGACCTGCTGCAAGCTGTCGGCCGCCACGCCGATGCCCGTCTCCTCGAGCAACTCGCGGGCAGCCGCCTCGGGCAGATCCTCATCAGGTTCGACGAACCCTCCCGGCAGGGCCCACGCCCCCTCGTAGGGCGGCTTCCCCCGCCGGACCAGCAGCACCTCGAGCGACCGCTTCACCACAGTCAGCAACACGATGTCGACGGTCACGGCGAAATCGCGGCGACGTCCTCTGCGCAGCGCCTCAGGACTGATGAGATCGCCGTAGATCAGCCAATCGTCCCGGCAGTCGCCATCGATCAAGGTGCCGGCCCGTCCTTCGGCCACGAACTCCTCCAAGGTCAGCCCTGCCCGCCGCGCGGTCTCAGTGACTCTCGCAACGACTTCTTCCTCGGTGATGACCTTGAAGTCCATTTCGAAACCCTCCCGCGCCAGGTCCGCTCCGGGTGCGTGCGATCGGCGAAGCCTCGTTCCGCTGTACGACTCGACAGTACCGCCGGCCCCCTCAGGTCGCCCGGACATCACGCGGAATCGCACACGCCCGCTGAGTGTCTTCCGCAGCCGCGGCCTCGAGCCGGCCCGGCCGTGCTCACGGTGCCGCGCGCGCGGCTCAACCCTCGCGGCGACAGAATGCTGTCGTGAATTCAAGCGAACACGGATTCGAGTACCACCCGGTGCTGGCGGACGCCTCGGCGTTCCTGGGCCGCGCCGGAGCCGCTCGATTCCTGCTGGTGGGCAGACCGCTCGACAACGGCGACGGTCTGCCTGAAGGCTTCGAGACGGTACCCGACTGCCGCCACGCCAGCCCCGAGGCCGCCGCGGTCCTGCCGCGAGGGAATTACAGGTTCGAGAGCCCCGAGGGCGGCGCCGTGATGCTCGTCACCGACGGTGCCGCCCCCTGCGGTCCCGAGAGCGGCCAGTTCGACCCGGTTGATGACTCGTTCCGCGGCGGCACCTTCGCCTGGTTCCAGCACTACTGGGGCACCGCCGACCTGATCCCCAAGCCCCGATTCGCACTGCACAACGACGTTGTGACCGTCCCCGGCGGCCGCGAGACGACGGTCAGGGGTCGCGGCTACGTCGGCGCCGAGTGGCGTTACCGAATCCGCCTCGACGGTGTCCAGCAGTGGGTGTGGGAGGGCGGCATCGCCCACGCGGAACTCGACGAAGGCTCCGAGGGCTGGGTGCAGAAGCCGCCGGGCGACCTCCGGCAGGTGGCAGCCACGCTCACGCGGGCCAAGCTGCGCGAGAACCTCACCGACACCGTCTACTCCTTCGGTGCCACCCGCACCATGTTCCGCGCCTACCAGTTCATCCCTGTGATGAGACTGCTGCAGACCGCGGGGCACAGCCTGACGGTGCGGCGGGCGGAAACGGGCACCGCCGGAACCGGGCGGACGGCGGGTCGAGGCACCCGCCCGTTCGCCGAACGCTCGGCGATGCTCATCGCCGACGAGGTGGGCCTCGGCAAGACCATCGAGGCTGGCCTCGTCTGGACCGAACTGGACGCCCGCGGCGCGGCCGACCGGGTGCTCGTGGTGTGTCCGTCCTCGCTGGTGAGCAAGTGGCGCGACGAGATGCGCCAGCGGTTCGGCTATGAGACCGAAGAGTTGGACGCCGCCCGACTGAAAGAGTTACAGGAGCGGCTCGAGAGGGGTGATGTGCCGGCCCGCTGGCGGCGCCCCGGCGGCGCTGGGCGCGCAGCTCGATCACCCTGGCGCGCACCCCCGGGGGTGTGCGCGCCGGGCTGGTGTGGGGCCGGCTGGAGCGATCCGCCAGACCGTCGGCGCCTTCAGCGAGGTAGCGGTCCCGCCACTTGCGCGCCGTCTTGGCGTCCACCTGGAACCGCTCGGCGGCCGCCGCGACGCTCCAGTCCTCCTCGAGCATCAACCTGGCCATCGCCCGCCGCGCCGCCAGCGTCAGCTTGGCGTTGCGGTGCTGTGTGATCTGTGCCATGAGCCCTCCTTGGGAGCCGTGGACTGTTACAGACCCACAGCATCGCCCGGAGGGCTCACCCCAACGGGGACCCCTCGATCCCCTCAACCCAGGGACCACCTCTCAGGTTGTCACACCTAACTGACCGCCGAGTTCAGCCGGAGGCACCCGCGGCGGGGCGGGGCGGGGTGTCGGACAGATATGTGGCAAGGAGGACGTAAAAACTATGGTTAGCGGGGCGTAAAAACTGCGGTTTGCCTGTAGGGTCTCGCCGGTGCCCTACGTTCGACGCCACCTCGAGGCAGCGCTGGACCGCTCGCTCGACGCCGCTCGAGTGGTCGTGCTGCACGGCGCGCGGCAGTCAGGCAAGACGACGTTGGCGCGCCGGATCGCGCGTCAGCGGGGTGGCTCGTACGTGACGCTCGACGACGACGCCTCGCGGCGGGCCGCGCTCGACGACCCGATGGCGTACCTGTCCGCGCTGAGGAAGCCTGCGGTGATCGACGAAGTGCAGCTTGGCGGCGACCGGGTTGTGCGGGCCGTGAAGCGCATCGTGGACGAGTCCGAGGCGCGGGGCGGGTTCCTGCTGACCGGTTCCACGGATTTCCTGTCGGTGCCGACGATCAGCGAGTCGCTCGCGGGCCGGGCGCGGATACTGCGGCTGCACCCGTTCTCGGAGGCCGAGCTTGCGGGACGCCGACAGCTCGATCTCGACGAGTGGCTCGATGCCTGCTCGGTCGAGCCGCCCCCGCAGGCCGCTGATCGTGCTGGCTACATGGGCCGCGTGTGCCGCGGCGGCTTCCCCGAAGCCGTCGCTCAAGCGCCGTCCGAGCGCCCCCTATGGCATCGCAGCTACCTCGAGACCGTCGTGCAGCGCGACATCACCGAACTCGGCGACATCCGGCGAGGCGAAGCGCTCATCGAACTGGTCCGCTGGCTGGCGGCGAACTCGGCCGGCGAGCTCAACGTCCAAGCGGTGTGCCAACAACTCGGCGTCGACCGGTCCACCTTCAACCGCTATCTGGCGTGGCTCCGCACCGTGTTCATGATCCGCACCGTGCCTGCATGGTCCCGCAAGCACGCCGCCCGCATCACCAGGCGACCCAAGCTGTATTTCGCCGACACCGGCATGGCCGCCGCGCTGCTGGGAATCGACGCCGATGCGCTGGCGTCGCCGACGTCGACTGTCAGCGGACCGCTGCTGGAGACCTTCGTGCTCAATGAACTGGCGCGGCAGGCGATCGAGACCGTTGACGTTCGCCTTCACCATTTGCGCCACTACGACGGCCACGAGGTGGACATTGTGGCCGAACGCGCCGACGGGGCCGTCGCCGCCATCGAGGTCAAGGCCACGGGAAGTCCTGGCGACAGCCACCTGAAGCCGCTGCGAACGCTGCGGGACCGCCTCGACCGGTCAGCTCCGGGCACCTTCCGCATCGGCGTGCTGCTGCACACCGGCCCGTACTGCCACCGCATCGGCGACCGCCTCTGGCTGGCCCCCATCAACGTACTTTGGTCCGCCGACTGAACAGCGAGCCATCGACGAAGTCGATCGAGTTTCGTCTTGGAGCTCGCGAAAATCAGTGGCCATTCGTTCAGCGATGATTCAGATCGGGGGACCTCTGCCCTCGCTCTACTAGCACGAACGGATGCGCCAGCAGAACAGCAAACCTTTCTTCGGCGCAAATCACGGCTGGCCGTACTTTGTTGTACCTGCATTTGGGATCAGCGACGAAACCGAAGAGCCGGACGCCGCGCATTGAGCGCCGAGTTCAGCCAGAGTCGCCCCCGGTCGGCTCCGTCACGCTGTAGCCGAGCGCTTCGAGCGCGCCGACGGCTTCCTCGGGAAACTGCCGCACCGTCGCTCGGGCTTGCAGGCGCTCCCACGCCTCAAGCGACCGGATCAACTTCGGTTTCCAGCCGTCCTTCCAATCGTTGAAGAGGTTCTCCCGATCCAGGAACAGCAGAAACTCCTCCAGCGTCGGCCGGAAGCGCCGCCCGCCGGCGGGGAAGTGAAGCGCGTGGAACGAGCCGAACCGGCATGCCGCCACCCGGTTGGTGCTGGCCGCCCTACCGGAACTCGACTCCGACATGCCGGGGCTGCGCAACGTGGGACTGCTGGCGACACAGGAACTGCGGGCCGGCGTGCCCGAGCTGCCTGCCTGGGAGGCAGCGGTCCGTCGGGCCAGGCCGCTGCTGGGGCTTCGAGGGCGGCCCCTCGTGGAGCGGCTCGGGTTCGGCGTTCAGGTGCTGTCCACCAACACGTCGCTGCTCACCGTCGACGGGCGCAACCGGGCCATCGCCGTGTTCTGCGACGAGGACGAGCCGTTCGACGCCCCGGCGCGACGCTTCGACGGGACCTCGCCGGTGTCTCGCGGTCAGACGAGGCGTACGTGCTGGGAGTGCTTTGCTCCATGCCGCTGGACTGGCAGGCCAGACGGACCGTCGAGTTGCACATGACCTTCGAACAACTCAATCAGCTCACCATCCCGGACCCCGGCGAAGGGCACGCGATACGAGACAGGGTGGTGGAGATCGCGGGCCGGCTGGCGGCGGGCGACGAACGGTACGCCGAGTGGGCGGCAGAGGTAGGAGTGCCGGTGGGGTCGGTGCGCGACGAGGCCACCAAGCAGGACCTCATCTGCGAGTTGGACGCCTGCGTGGCGCATCTGCACGGCCTCGACGATGGCGACCTGGCCGTCGTCTACGAGACCTTCCACGAATCCGCCGACGACCTTCCGGGCGCTTACTGCGGGCGCAGCCTCCGCATGGCGTCCAGTTCCGCCTCGAGGGCGCGCCGGGCGGATTCGGCTTGCTCGGCACGGGCCTCGGCGTCGAGAGCGCGGCCCTCGGCGTCGAGAGCGCGGCCTTCGGCTTCTACGCGAGCGAGGTTCTGATCGTCGTAGTCGCGCAGCCAGCGCCCGGTCGCGACGTCGAACAGGCGCAGCTTCGGCGGCTGCCAGCAGAGGTCCAGCCCGAGCGCCTCCGAACGGCCCCGCAGCCCGCCGTCGCCCTCCTCGCTGACCTCGATCGACCGCCACCGGCCCGACCTGCGAGCGTCGCCCTGCAACGGCGGCCGGAAATAATCCCCGCCGGTGGGATCCAGCCGCCAGTACTCCTCCACGCCCAACGCCGCAGGCTTGGCCCGGAGATCACGCTTGAAGGTGGTATGGGAGGCGATCTCCAGAGCGAACACCGGCACCGCTCCAGCCTCCCAGACCTTGTAGGTGCTGCGGTTCTCCACCGCTTCGACGTCCACCCCGAACGCCACCGCCACGTCCGGTGCCACGACGACCCTCGGATCTCCCTCCTCGAAGTAGATGTTGATGTCGGTGCACACCCACGCCGACTCCCCGCCGGGACGACCCGCCAACCAGTCGCGCAACGCCGACACCAACTCCATGCGCCTGCGCGTCTGCAGGTCCCCCTCCGGCACTCGCGGCCCCTCCGGGTACTCGACCGCCGCTCCGGGCGGGACGACGCTCACCGAACTCACCGGAGCACACCCCCGATCACGCCGGCCACTCTAGCGACCCCAAACCAGCGGCACAACTCCAACTATCACGAAATTACATATGATAACTAATCTGAGTAAGGTCGCAGAGCCGAAGCCGGAGTTGGCCACCAACCGGGCCGGGCGGACGGTGGCGGAGGCGCTGAGCGGGTACATCACGCATGCAGCTACGGCGTTTGTGGGTGGGGCTCGCTTGGACATCGCGAGCGCCTATTTCAACGTCGGCGGGTACTCGCTGCTGGCCGACTCGCTGGATCACCTGACCGGGGCTCGGCTGTTGCTGGGGGCGGAACCGACGCCGCCGGAGAACCGGCCGCGGACGTTGGGCGACGAGTCGGCGCGGCCGGAGCGGGCAGCGGCCGCCCGTTTGCGGCGGGCGCTGGAGGGGCATGAACGCAACCTGACAACCGACCGGAATCTGCTCGGGTTCTCGGCGGAGATCGACACGGCTGTGAAGCGTCTCGTGGGCTGGCTGCACTCGGGCAAGGTGCAGGTGCGGCGGTTGGAGGGGCGTTTCCTGCATGGCAAGGCATTCGTGGTGGCTGATCGGTCGCATGGCGTGGTGGCCGGGTCGTCGAACTTCACCCACGCCGGGCTGGCCACCAACCTGGAACTCAACCTCGGCAACTATTCGCCACACGTCGTCGGGCAGGTGCAGGAGTGGTTCGAGGAGCTGTGGGCCGAGGCCGTCGAATACGACTTGGCTGCTCTGTTCGAGGGTCGTTTCGAGCCGCATCCGCCGCAGATCATCTACCTGCGGATGCTCCGGCAACTGTACGGCGACGACATCGACACAGCCGCCGACGGCAAACGCACCCTCCGCCACGCCGCCCGCCACCGCCCCCCGAACACCGGCCACCGCCACCGCGACGACACCATGCACAGCCGCCGCGGCAGCGCGGACTCCACCGACAACCAGCCACTCCGGCTCTGACGCCAGCACAGACCCCCAGTGAATGACGGCCCGCCACGGCGTTCCATCGAGGCGTCGGTGGGTCGTGGGCCGGCGACGGGCTTGCGGTGCCCGACCCGCGATCAGGGTTCGGAGAATCTCGGCGTCGATTTTCCCTCGGGTATACTGTCAGATATGCCTGATTCGACTACCATCAAGGTCTCGGTCCGGACGCGGGATGCCTTGCGGCAGCTTGCCGATCGTGAGGGGCTCACGTTCGACGCGCAGCTGGAGAAGCTGATCCGGCGGGAACGTCGACGCATCATCGGGGCTCAGATCGCGAGCGCCCCACTCGAGGCCGACGAGCAGGCCGTGCTGGATGCGTCAGCAGGCGACGTGGCCGATGCGAGCGGGTGACGTCGTCCGCTGCGATTTCGGGACGCCGACGCGGGGCGAGCCGGGGTTCGTCCGACCGGCGATCGTCGTCACCTCCGACGACGTGCTCGAATTCCGGCAGCACGCAGTCCTGGTCGTACCCTGCACCACGACGCGGCGTGGATGGTTGAGCGAGGTCGACATCGGTGAGTTCGGCGTCGCCGCGGCCCATCTGCCGACGACCGTCAGCGTCGACCGCATCGTCGAGACGGCCGGCGCGAACGTCGGGCCCGTCGCGCTGGGTCAGATTCGAGAACTCATCGCCGATCTGCTCGGGCTCTGAGCCGAATCCGCTCACCGCCGCCGACATCAGAGTTCTACTTCCCCGAGCGCATACTTCTATCCGGTCGGGAGTCTCCGCGCCGGTGGCCGACGGGGCGCCTGCTCGCACCGCCGGGCAGATCTAGCGGCTGCGCAGGTTCAACTGTGCTCGGTCGAGAATGATGTAGTGGTTCCCCGAGCGGCCCAGCCAGCCGAGACGCACGAACTGCGATATGGCCTTGTTGACCCGCTCCCGCGACGCCCCGACCATAGCCGCCAACTCCTCCTGCGTGACCGGCAGGGTGAAGTTGTCCTCGTCACCCGCGAAGTTCAGCAACCGCTTTGCGGTGCGACCCACCACGTCCAGGAACACCGCATCGGTCAGGGCCGTGCCGGCGGCCCGCAGGCGTCGCACAAGCATGGACACGACCCGCCACAGATGGTCGGGGTTGTCGTGGTACAGGCGACCCACCGGGCCGTACGGCACCGCCAGCACTTCGCTGGCCTCGAGGGCGCGGGCGCTGGCCGAGCGGCCGCGGCCGTCGAACAGGCCCATCTCGCCGAACAGGTCGCCCTCCTCCATCAGCGAGATCACCGAGTCCCGGCCGTCTGGTGCCGTGGTGACGATGGCGATCCGTCCCGAGAGCACGACGTACATCGCGTCGGGGCGGTCGGCCGTCGCAAAAAGGGTGTCCCCACGCTCCAGCGTGCGGCACACCGAGTAGTCCGCAATGGAGGCCAGCAGCCCCTCGTCGAGGCCCTCGAAGATCTCCGTCTGCGAGAGCAACTTGGCGTCAACCATGACGAGCGCCATGCTAATGAGCGTGACTGAGGTCGTGGTTCGCGACAGCACCGTCGTCTGGACCGTGCTCGTTGCCGCCGGGGAGGGCCGGCGCTTCGGAGCACCCAAGCAGCTGCAGCCCCTCGCCCGGCGCAGGGTGATCGACTGGGCCTTCGAGGCCGCCGCCGCGGCGAGCCACGGCGTCGTCGTCGTGGCCGCGCCCGAACACGTTCAACTCCTACGTGGCGGTCCGGGTGCACTGGCGGAATCGCGGTCGGACGGCGCGCTCGCGGACCCCGAGGGCGGCGCCGGCCGCACTGTGGATTCCGGCCTCCGCCGGAATGACGAAGTCCGCGGCTCGGCATCGGGCGAACCTCCCCGGGTCGTCGTGACCGCGGGCGGCGCCACCCGGTCGGAGTCGGTGCGTGCCGGCATCGCCGAGGTGCCGGAAGGCGCGGAGGTCATCGTGGTCCACGACGCGGCCCGACCGCTGGCCGGCGGCGCACTCTTCACGGCGGTCACGTCCGCGGTCGTCTCGGGCGCCGACGGGGCGGTGCCGGCCGTCCCCGTCACCGACACCATCCGCCACACCGGCAACGGCCCGCTGGACCGCTCGCGGCTGCGGGCCGTGCAGACCCCGCAGGCCTTCCGGGCCGACGTGCTGCGTCGTGCCCATGCCGCCGGCGGCGAAGCCACCGACGACGCCACGCTCGTCGAGGCAGCCGGTGGGAAGGTCCGTCTCGTCGATGGCGAGCCCGACAATCTCAAGATCACCACGCCCGGGGACCTGCACGTGGCCGAGGCACTCCTGGCGGCCCGGTCGCCGGGTCGACCCGCCGGGGTACCGCTGGTCGGCATCGGATTCGACGTGCACCGGTTCAGTGACGACCCGCAACGGCCACTTGTGCTCGGCGGCGTGCGCTTCGAGGGCGAGCGGGGCCTGGACGGCCACAGCGACGCCGACGCCGTCGCCCACGCCTGCTGCGATGCCATCCTGGGCGTCGCCGGTCTGGGCGACATCGGCACCCTCTTCCCCGACGACGACGAGCGCTGGCACGGCGCCGACAGTCTTGCCCTGCT
Source organism: bacterium (assembly GCA_026708055.1). Classification (NCBI taxonomy): domain Bacteria; species bacterium. Next base: position 105,220 of record JAPOVS010000026.1, read on the forward strand.
GGCCGAGGCGGCCGCCCAGGTACGAGGGACCGGGAGACGGATCGGCAACATCGACTGCAGCGTCGTGGCCGAGCGCCCCAAGCTGGCCCCGCGCCGGGCCGAGATGCAGGCCCGGCTCAGCGAAGCCGCGGGTGCGCCGGTGACCGTCCGGGGCAAACGCGCCGAGTCGCTCGGCGCGCTGGGTCGCGGCGAGGGCATCGCCTGCTGGGCAGTCGCCGTGCTGTTCTGACAGCTCCGACCTCGTAGCCCCGACCTGACGGCTACGCGGCCCTCACAGCCTGCACCCTTGTCGGCCGCACCCTCGCCGGCCGCGACACTGGTGGCGCCGATGCCGGCGGCTGCAACCCACCGAAAGCGGCGACTGGCTCGTAGGGTTGCGCAGATGGACGACGACGCGCCCTCACGCCCGGGGGGCCAAGGCCCGGCGGGCGGACCCCGCTCGGGAGGCGGCGGGCGCGGCGGACCCGGGGGACGCGGCGGCGGACCCGGGGGACGCGGCGGCGGACCCGGGGGACGCGGCGGCGGATCCGGCGGACCCAGCAAGGGACGCGGCGGCGGGCCTAACGGACGCGGCGGACGCGGCGGCGGCGACCGCGACGACTACGGCAGAGGGCGCGGCGGACCCCGCGGACCCGGCAGTGGAGCACGAGGACGCGGCGGCGGGCCCGGCGGACGCGGCGGCGGAGGGCGAGGACGCGGCGGACGCGACGGCGGCGACCGCGACGACTACGGCAGAGGGCGCGGCGGACCCCGCGGACCCGGCAGTGGAGCACGAGGACGCGGCGGAGGACGCGGCGGCGGCGACCGCGACGACTACGGCAGAGGGAGCGGCGGCGGATCCGGGGGACGCGACGGCGGATACAGCGGCGGGCCCCGGGGGCGCGGCGGGCCCCGGGGGCGCGGCGGCGGATCCGGCGGGCCGAGGGGTCGTGGCGGGCCGCCCGGCAGGGGTCCCGGACAGAGGGGGAGCACACCGGTGCGCCGGCGAGACCAGGACCGCGGCGAGACCCGCGGCCTCGGCGGCGACCGCGTCGAAGGACGGCACGCCGTCAAGGAACTCCTCTTGGCGGGCACCCGACCCGTTCGACAAGTGGTCCTTGCCGCCGATCAGGATGAGTCCTCGATCCTTGACGACATCATCGATCTCGCCGACGAGGCCGGCGTGGACATCCGTGAGCTGCCCCGGGGGCGCTTCGACCAGATGGCCGCCACCGAGTCGCCGCAGGGAGTGGTGGCGTTCGCCGCCCCGCTGCGAGAGTTCGCCGTCGAGGAGCTCGTGGGAGACCCGCACACGGGCGGGGACGCCAACCGCCTGTACCTGTCGGCGGGCGCCGAGCACGCCGAACACCGCACGCCGGCACCGGACGAAGCCGCCGCCGGGGACGCCGACCCCGATCCCGCCGCCGGGGACGCCGATCACGACGGGGCGGCTCCCCCGGCGGCGGGACCGACCCTGTTGCTGGTGGTGGACGGCGTCAACGATCCGGGAAACCTCGGAGCGATTCTCCGCACCGCCGAGTGCGCCGGCGTCTCGGGCGTTGTGCTCCCGCGCCACCGAGCCGCCCGGATCACCCCGACGGTCGCCAAACGGGCTGCCGGCGCGATCGAGCACCTTCGGTTCGCTCCCGTCAGCGGCATTCCCACGGCGCTGGCAACGCTCGCCGAGCTGGGCGTCTGGACAGTGGGTCTCGAAGTCGCCGCCACCCAAACCGTCTGGGAACTCGACATCGCCGACGCGCCGCTGGCGCTGGTGCTGGGTGCCGAGGGGCGCGGACTGTCGCGCCTGGTCCGCAGGCGCTGTGACGTGACCGCGCGTATTCCGGTCACGGGGAGACTCGATGCTCTCAACGTGTCCGCGGCCGCCGCGGTGGCGCTCTTCGAGGTGCTCCGGCGCCGCAGCGCTGCCTGAGCGCCGCGTCCCACCGGTCCGATCGGGCGCAGCTTCAGCGGGCTTCGGCGTCCTCGAACAGGGGCAAGTGAAGTAGAAGGTTCTGCAACAGCAGCTTCTCGTCGGGATTGCGCACCAGCGCAGCAGTCGCCTCCCTGAGCAACTCGAGCGCTCCGGCGGCCGGCCCTCCCGGTTGGGCTGGTTGGGCGGGGGCTGAGGCTCGGGAACCGGCCGAACCGCCGGTCGCGGCCTCCAACATTTCCCGGTAGCGCTCGGCCAGCACGGCGAACCCGAACCGCAACTCGGCGTCACGAACCCGACGCTGGCGCCGATCGCTCCGTTGACGCTCGACCCTGGCGGACGAGGTGGTCGGACCAGCCTCCCGACCACCCGGGTCCGCGTGAGCCGGACCTGGCGCAACCTGCCCCGCCGGGTCGGGGGTCGCCCCGGGAGCCTCCTCGGCGGCCGCGTCGATCAGCGCCCGCAACCCGTCCGCCATGGCCGCTGCTCGGGCCCCCGTGCCGTCCAGGCGTTCGGGAATCGACCACCAGGCGTCGAGCCGCTCGGCCAGATTGCCCCCGCCGACCAGGTCGCCGGCGCGCCCCGGATCGCCCCCCACGGCGCGTGCCGCCCGCCGGGCCACCGCAGGTGACACTCCGGACCCGACGAGCCATTCGTGCACCTCCTCGGACGACGGAGCCGGGAACCGCACCGTCACGCAGCGGGAGGCCACCGTGACATGTCCGGGGGGCACATCATCGGCGAGCAACACGATGGTGGTGCCCGGCGGCGGCTCCTCGACGGTCTTCAGCAGGCTCGCCGCCACTGCAGGCGTGGCGGTGTGGAACCGGTCGCAAATGATCACCTTGCCGGCGCCCTCCAGCGGGCGGCGGGCCGCCTCGGTGATGATCGCCGTCGCCTCGGCCGCCAGCAGTGCCCGCCCCTCCGGCTCGACGAGCACCACGTCCGGATGCGTCGCCTGCCGGGCCCGGCGGCGATGCCGCTCGGCAACCTCCGGATCCGCCCGGGCCGAGCCCGCGCGCGCGGCGACCGCCAGCAGTTCGCCGGCGAAGGTGCGGGCCACGGCGCGCTTGTCGCCAGCCACGGTGCCGACGAGCAGGTAGGCGTGGACCGGCGCCGCCAGCGCCCCTTCGAGCTGGCGCAGACCGGCCCCGCCGCCGACGAGCGGCGGCCAGTCGGTCACGCCCATCCCAGCCGCTCGGCCACCAGAGCAGCGATGCCGTCGCGCACCTCGGCAGGGGGGCGATCGGCGTCGACCACCGTCCAGCGGGCGGGGTCGGCCGAGGCGAGCTCGAGGTAGCCGGCCCGCACCCGGCGGTGGAAGTCCACCCCCATCGCCTCGAACCGGTCGGAGCCTCCGGCGCCCCGGATCCGTGCCCGCTGGGGATCCATGTCCAGCAGGATGATCAGATCGGGCCACAGGCCACCGGTGGCAACCTCTGACAGCAACTGGACCGTGGGGACGTCCAGCCCGCGCCCGTACCCCTGGTAGGCCAGCGACGAGCCGATGTACCGGTCGCACACCACGTCCCGACCCGCCTCGAGGGCGGGGCGAACCGTCTCAGCGACGTGCTGTGCCCGGTCGGCGGCCATCAGCAGAGCCTCGCTGAGGATGTCCAGGCGCGCACCGGGCCCGTCCAGCAGCAGCCGGCGCAACTCCTGGCCCAGCCGGGTGCCGCCGGGCTCGAAGGTGAGTTCGGCGCCTTGGCGCGTCGCCAGCCAGGCGGCCTGGGTGGACTTGCCGACCGACTCGCCGCCTTCGAAGACCACGAAGGCACCTCGCGCCGGACGAGCGTGCTCGCCGCTCATGTCGATCCCCGGCGGCTCGACACGGCAGCCATTGGATTCCGGCCTGCGCCGGAATGACCGGAGCGCAGCACTCCCCCTGTCGGCACCACTGCTCAGCAGTCTTCCAGAGACTCGTCGCCGGTGGGAGCACCGGCCGGACCGTCGGATCCGGTGGCGGCCACCGCTCGCTGCGTGCGGCGGGCGAGCAGCCCGGCGACGATCACGGTCAGCCCGGCGAGCCACAGCGTCAGGCGCACGCCCGGTAGCTCCACGACCACGATGCCGATGTCGATCGAGCGGTCCCAGAGCACCTCGGACACTCGGTCGAAGAGGGCCGCCAGCAGGGGACCTACCACCAGCGCCAACACGACGCAGAGTCGCACGATCGAGTAGAGCCCGGCGAAGACGCGTCCCCGCACCTCATCCGCGGTGTGCTCGTGCAGCAGGGTGAAGCCCAGGACGTACATGCCCCCGGCGCACGCGCCGACCGCGCCGGCCACCAGCATCACCCACGGCAGCGATCCCAGCGACGAGGCCACCAGCAGACACACACCGGCCCCCGTGAGCGAACGGGCGAACACGCGGTGCTTGTGGACGCGCCGCTGCAACAGCGACAGCACCACCACGCCGACGCCGACGCCGGCGCTCAGCCCGGTGACGATGTCGGCGAACCCCCCCTCGCCGACCCGGAGCACCTCGATGGCGTACACCAGCGCCAGCGGGATCAGCATGCCGCCACCGATGAGGGCCGTCGCCAGGCCGATGTTGACCGAGCGCACCGTGGGGTTCACCACCACGTAGCGCCAACCCTCGCGATACTCCCGGAAGACCCCCTCCCACCGCACGGTGGGACGCTCCGCACGGGCCGCGTCGCGGGGGTGGCGGAGCGGCAACGAGAACACGAGCGCCGCCGAGACCACGAAGGTCAGCGCGTCGAGGTAGAAGATGGGCCCCTGCTTGTCCGGATAGAGCAGCCCGAGCCACCCCTCCGGGTCGGCGCTCTCCAGGGCGCCCGCGACCCTGGCGAAGATGAGTGAGGCGATGGGGAACGTGGCGTAGGTGGCGAACATGGACAGCGAGTTGGCCGTGGTCAGGTGCGTTGCCGGGAGCAGGTTCGGGACCGAGGCCTCCTTGGCTGGGATCCACAGCAGCGTGAACGCCTCCAGCGCCAGCGACACCAGGACGAGTTGCCAAACGCTGTTGACCAGCGGCACGACCAGCAGGATCCCCGCCCTTGCCAGGTCGCAGGTGACCATGAGCCGTCGGCGGTCGAAACGGTCGGCGAGCACGCCGGCCACCTGCGAGAAGAAGACGCCCGGCACCAGGCGGGCGGCGATCACCACGCCGATGGCGGCCTCGGGGGTGCCCGCGCCGAGGCGCGCCGCCACCACGGCGATGGCCAGGAAGCCCAGCCAGTCGCCCGTGGAGGTGACGACCTGTGCCGACCAGAGCCGGAAGAACTGGGGAGTGGCGAAGACCCGCCGCTGGAAGGCCGCCCACCTGCGGCGCTGCCCGGCAGCCGCTCCCTCAGCCGTCACGGGCAGGAGGTCCCTTCCGGCGCCGGGATCCACCGGAACCTCCCTTGCGGGCCTGGCGCGGCGGAGCGTCGCGGCGGGCCGCCAGCAGGTCGGAGGCACGCTGGGGCGTCAGCGCCTCGGGCATGTCCCCGGAGCGCAGCGACGCATTCGTCTCCCCGTCGGTGACGTACGGGCCGTAGCGACCGTCACGGATCACGAGGGGGCGGCCGGTGACCGGATCGTCCCCGAGGTCCCGCAGCGGCGGCTTGGGCTCCCGACCGCGCCCGCGGCGCGGCTGCGCCAGCAGCGTGAGGCACTCCTCGAGGCCGATCTCGAAGATCTGCTCCTCGGTCTCCAGCGAACGGGTCTCGGACCCCTTCTTCACGTAGGGCCCGAACCGCCCTGCCTGCGTCGTGATCTCGACGCCGTCGGCGGGGTCCGCCCCGACGGTCCGCGGCAGGCTGAGGAGCCGCAGCGCATCGGACAGCGTGACGTCCTCGAGAGTCATCGAACTGAACAGGGAGGCGAACTTCTCCGCCTTGGCGTCGGGCGTCTCGGGCGGCGGGCCGAGTTGCACGTAGGGCCCGTAGCGACCATCGCGAGCGGTGACCGGCAGGCCCGAAGCGGGATCGGTCCCCAGCGAGCGGCCGGTCGCCGGTCGGCTGAGCAGCTCCAGCACCAGATCCACCGTCACCTCGTCCGGTGAGGTGTCCTCGGGGAGCTGCGCGCGCTCGTCACCGCATGTGACGTACGGACCGAACCGCCCGAGCCGTGCTTCGATGGGCCGCCCGTCGGGGTGGGTGCCGATCGCCACGGCGTTGACCGCCCGCACATCGATCTCATCGAGATTGTCCGAGACCCGGCTCTTGAGGCCAGGATCACCGTCGGCGCCGAAGTAGAACACCGAGAGCCAGGGAAGGTACTCCTGGCGGCCGCGGGCGATGTCGTCGAGGTCGTCCTCCATGCGGGCCGTGAAGGCGTAGTCCACGAAGTCACCGAAATGGCCCTCGAGGAGGCTCACCACGCTGAAGGCGGTGAACGTGGGGATCAGCGCTGTCCCCTTCTTGCGGACGTACCCGCGGTCGGTGATCGTCGTGATGATCGTGGCGTACGTGGAGGGCCGGCCCACCCCCAACTCCTCGAGCCGGCGCACGAGCGTGGCCTCGGTGAATCGCGCCGGCGGCTGGGTCTCGTGACTGGACACCTCCGGGGCCGCGAGCGCCAGTACGTCGCCGGCCGCGACCTGTGGCAGGCGGCGCTGCGCCTCCTCCGCGCCCGCTCCGCCGTTCGCCCCGCCCGCGGCACCGGCCGGCTGGGGGTCCCAGACGCGCCTGAACCCCTCGTGGGCGATCACCGTGCCCGAGGTGGCGAGTCTGACCTCGGACCCGCTCGCGAGCTGCGCCGCAGCCTCGATCGTGACGGTCTCACCGGTGACGTCGGTCATCTGCGAGGCGAGCGTGCGGCGCCAGATGAGCTCGTAGACGTCCGCCTCCACCGGGGACAGCCGCCCGCGCAACGACTCGGGGGAGGCGAATTCCTCGCCGGCGGGCCGGATCGCCTCGTGCGCCTCCTGGGCGTTGCGGACCTTGCTGCGGTACTGGCGCGGCTTCGACGGCAGGAACTCCGTGCCGTGGCGCGCGGCGACCTCGGCACGGGCGGCCTTCAGGGCCACCTCCGCGAGGGTGACCGAATCGGTCCGCATGTAGGTGATGAACCCCTGCTCGTAGAGCGATTGGGCCACGCGCATGACCGCGGAGGCCGACAGGCGCAGCCGTCGCCCTGCCTCCTGCTGCAGCGTGGAGGTGATGAACGGCGGCGCCGGTCGGCGACGGTAGGGCTTGGCCGTCACCGACGCCACCTCCGCGGTCCCGCCGTCCAATTCCTCGGCCAGCCGGCGCGCCGCCGGCCCGTCGAGGGTGACGACATTCTCGGCGCGCGGCTTCCCGTCGGCGCCGAAGTCCCGCCCGGTCGCGATCCGGGCACCGTCGACGGCGGTCGCGGCCATACCGAACTGCTCACCGCCCCTCGTTGCCGCGGTGACGTCGAGCGTCCAGTAGCCGGCCGGCACGAACGCCATGCGCTCGCGCTCGCGCTCGACGACGATCCTGGTCGCCACGCTCTGAACACGCCCGGCCGACAGTCGAGGGGCCACCTTCTTCCACAGCACCGGCGAGACCTCGTAGCCGTAGAGCCGGTCGAGCAGCCGGCGGGCCTCCTGCGCGTCCACGAGCCGCCGGTCGATCTCCCGGGGGCTCGCCAACGCGGAGCGGATGGCATCGGGAGTGATCTCGTGGAACACCAGCCGGCGCACCGTCACCCGTTGCGGGGGCGAGAGGACCTGCAGCAGGTGCCAGGCGATGGCCTCGCCCTCGCGATCCTCGTCGGTGGCCAGATAGAGCTCGTCGGCCGTGGCGACGAGCTTCTTGAGCGACGCCACCGTCTTCTTCTTGTCGCTGTTCAGCACGTAGAGCGGCTTGAAGTCGTTCTCCACATCGATTCCCAGGCGCGCCCACGGCTCGGCCTGGTAGGCCTTGGGGATCTCCGAGGCCTTGGTCGGGAGATCGCGGATGTGGCCGCGGGACGACTCCACGGTGTAGCTGTCGTCCAGGAAGCGGGCGATCGTCGTGGCCTTGGTGGGCGATTCGACGATGACGACCCGCTTCGGCGAGGTGGCTGAGGCCATGGACAGCAAGATACGGGCTAGCGGTGACCGGACGCCGCCAGCGTGCCGACAACGCGGCGACCGGCCAGCCGCAGCACCATCAGTCCGAGCACCGCAGCCACCAGGGACGCCACCAGGACGCCGATCTTCGCCTCGTCGCCCGCCGCGGAACCGTTGAACGCCAGCGCCGTCACGAACAGTGCCACGGTGAATCCGATGCCCGCAACGATCGACACTCCGACGACGTGCAGTCTGGTGACGCCGGCCGGCAACGAACTGAGACCGAGTCGCGTGGCCAGCAGTGTGAATCCGGACACGCCGACGGTCTTGCCGACCAGCAGCCCCAGGGCCACGCCGATGGTGACCGACGAGGTCGCCGCGCCGCGCAGCGAGTCAGCGCTGAGCGTCACACCGGCGTTCGCCAGGGCGAAGACCGGCACGATGAGATAGCTGACGTACGGATGCAGTGCCACCTCGAGGCGCTCGGCCACCGAGCGCGACTCGGCGATGCCAAAGTTGGCTCGGCGGATGTCGGTGACCGAGATGGCCGACTTGTCCTGCAGCCAGCGGGCCACCGAACGGGCGTCGGTCTCCCGCTGCAGCGGCTTGGCCGGTGTCAGCAGGCCGAGTACGACGCCGGCGATCGTGGCGTGGACGCCGGAGTTCAGGGTGGCCCACCACACGAAGACGCCGATGAGCATGTACACCGGCCACTGCCAGACGCGGATCCGCGTCAGGGTGGCGATCAGAACGCACAGCAGCCCCGCCAGCCCGAGCCATCCCAGCGATATGTCGGAGCTGTAGAAGATCGCGATCACGAGGATCGCGCCGATGTCGTCGACGATCGCCAGCGTCAGCAGGAACAGGCGCAGCCAGCCCGGAACCCACTTACCGACGAGGGACACGACCCCGACCGCGAAGGCGATGTCGGTGGCCATCGGCACACCCCAGCCGTTGAGGTTGTCACCCCCCAGGTTGAAGGCCACATAGACCAGGGCCGGCACCACCATGCCCCCGAGCGCGGCGACGGCCGGAAGCAGCGCGTCGCGCGGCCGCCGCAACCGCCCGGTGACCAACTCACGCTTGATCTCCAGACCCACCACGAAGAAGAACAGCGCCATGAGCGCGTCGTTCACGAAGCCGTGCAGATCCTCGTCGAAGACCACGAAATCGCTCACCGAGATCTCGATGGGGGTGTGCCAGAACTCCTCGTAGCTGTGCCCGACCGGGGAGTTCACCCAGATGAGGGCGGCGACGGTGGCGAGCAGGAGGAGGATTCCCCCTGAGGTCTCGATGTGCAGGAAGTGCAACAGCGGGCGGCCCACCGTGCGGGCCAGAGCGCTGTCGCGGCCGATGAACGTCAGGCTGCTGTCGGGCGGTGAGCCCGTCTCGCGGTGCTCGCCGTCCCCTTGGGGATTCCTGTCGAGAACCGGCGGTTCCGGGTCCTCGCCGCCCTCGATGTGCCCGTGATTCGACATGACCGTCCCCGACAGACTCTCCCGACGACTCTGGCACGCTAGCGGCTCGCCCGCCCCTCCAGCCTCGCAACCGCCGGACCGGACGGCGTCGCGTTCGGGCGCCGGAGGTGACAATCAGGTGCCGAGCGGGCAGCCGCGGCGCCGGGCGAACCGGGCGATCGGCCCCGCCCGCCGGCTAGCCCGAGGAGGTGTGGACCACCAGCCGGACTTCGGTCCCGCGACGGCTCGTGGCGATCGAATGGTCGTCGGACATGATCCGCATCAGCCACAGGCCCATGCCCTTCTCGGTCTCCAACCGGTGGGGATCGGTCGGTTCTGGAGGCTCGGGCACGCTCGCCGGGTCGAACCCACCACCCCGGTCGTAGACGCCGATCTCGACGCGTCCCGGACTGGGAACGCAGCAGATCCTGATCGGCGCGCCGGTCCGGCGTGCGGCGTGAGCGGCGATGGCGTTGGTGACAGCTTCGGAGACGGCGACCCGGAGGTCCTCGAGGCGCCGCGCATCCACCCCCGCCTGTCTGGCGACCGCCTCGGCGACGAAGTTCCGCACCATCGCCACGTACTCGGTTCGAGGCGGGATACTGATCTCCACCGCGTCGCCGCGGTCGTGCGCTGCTGCCGCCATCGGCAATGGTCCCGGGTCGGAATGGGGCGAATTCCTGCGGGGTTCACAGTATCGGGACGGGGTACTCCCGCCGCGGCGCGTGCGGTCCGTGTCCCGGTCAGCGTTCGCTCCGCATGACCGCCTCCCCCGACAGCACCAGGTCGTCCAGCACAACCCCGAACGGGGCGACGCGCACCGGGGAGCGGTAATTCAGCCGGACCGAGACGTTGCCGGTGCCGGGACGTTCTTCGACGCGTACCCGCAGACGTTGCGGATCCAGGCGCGAAGCCGCCAGCGCGGCAGGCCGCGCCGCACTGGACTCGCCGCTGACAGCCACGGCACGAGCAGCCTCGCGGGCGCTGTGGATCACCATGATCTGGTCACGCGCGGTCAGCGCCAGTTGCACCAGCAACAGGGCCATCAACATCAGGAGCGGCGTCAGCAGCGCCAGCTCCACGGTCGCCTGACCCTGTTGCGAGGGACACCGGCGACCACCTGGCTCGCCCGCTCTCACGTGATGAGTTTGCTGATCGACCGGAACACGGCGTTCAACAGCCGGCTCACCATGTTCGTGTTCCGCGCCCAGTCCAGGACGAGCACCGCCACGAGGGCCACGCCGAGCAGCACGAGGGCGTACTCCGCGGTGGCCTGGCCGGCCTGGGTGGCACGCCGGCGCAGCCGGCGGCCGGACGAGAGTCTTCTCGGCTGAGCGATTGCTGATCCTGGGGTCATGGTGTGTCCTCCTGGTTGTATGTCGAACGGCGAACGAGTGAGTCGGCGGTGGCGTCAGAACCGCAGCAGTTCCAGCGACTGCGCCACCGTCGGCAGGATCGTCAGCAGGACGAATGCCGGAAGGACGCACAGGGTCAGCGGGAACAGCAGCCGCAGCGGGATCCGCCGGGCCACCGCCTCGGCCTGCCGCCGCCGCTCGGAGCGGGCCACGGCCGCGGCCCGCTCGAGCGCGGGTCCGAGAGCAGAGCCGTAGCGCAGGGAATCGGTCAGCGGGCGCACGAGCAGCCGCAGGGGCTCGCCCGCCGGCGTGCGGGTGAGTGCTTCGAGGGCCTCCGCCGTCTCGACCCCGAGCCGCATCTGCCGGACGGCCCGGTCGAGCGCGCTCCCGACAGGCCCGTCGAGACGGGGCGCCACCGCCTCGGCGGCGAGTCGCACGCTCAGTCCCGCGCTGGCGGCGAGAGCGAAGAGGTCCACCGCCTCGGGCAGTTCTGCCAGCAGCGTCGCCGCTTCCCGCTGTCGCTGGCGCGCGGCCCGGCGGCGGAGCACGAACCAACTCAGCGCGGCGACCGCCAGTCCCAGCGTGAGGTCGACGGTCGCCCCGGCGAGCAGCGCGAGCGCCACCGACCCCGCCCGCCGGTCGGCAGCGGCATCGGGCCGGCGCCCCACCGTCGACCGCAGGATCCGCCCCAGCGATGCCACGGGCCGGGTCCGGCGACCGCGGCTCGCGACCGGCAGAGCACCGAGGCGCGCCCGGACTGCCGCCGAAGGGGTATGGAGCAGCAGCGCGCCCCACAGCACCGCAAGTGCCCAGCCCGCTGCCAGCACGGTCATGGCAGCCGCGTGATCCGGTGCATCCAGGCGAACGCCACGAGGTTCAGGACGACGCCGGCGACGAGGCAGATCATTCCCAGGGGCGTCCCGTAGAGCGCCAGTACCGAGCCGCTGTCGAGCATCGCCGACATCCCCAGGAAGCAGAGCGGCAGCAGTGCGATCAGCAGCCCCGACAGGCGCCCCTGCTGGGCCAGCGAGGCGACCTCGCGTTGGGTTGCCCGCATGCCGCGCAACGTCGCCGCCACACCGTCCACCGCCGGAGCACGCCGGCCACCGGTGCTGGCGCCGATGGAGAGCGCCGCGGCCGCCAGGTTCACCTCGGGAAGGGGGCAGCCGGAGCGCCAGTGGTCCAGCGCTGCCGGCAGCGGGCTGCCCGCCCGAACATCCTCCAACACTCTGCGGAGCTCCGCGCCGAGCGGGCCGCTTGCGGGGAGGACCTCCTCCAGAGCGGTGACGGTGGACACGCCGGCCCGCAGCGAGCGGGCCACCCGCTCCAGGAAGTCCGGCAGCGCCCCGACGATGAGACGCGCCCTGCGGTGGCGCGACGCCCACAGTGCCGCGGGCGGTCCGAGCAGGCCGGCCCCGGCCCCTGTGGCGGCTCCGGGCACTCCCGCCAGAACCAGACCGCCCAGGGTCCCCACCCCCAGGGCCGCGCCCCAGACGGCGACGGCCTGGGACTCGCCGGACGGAACGGCGGCGTCATCCATGGCGCGCCGCAACCTTCGCCGCGCCCGGCCGAGGGCGCGCCCGGCGAGCGACCCGCTGGGGGTGTCAGGCGGTCCGCCTTTGGATGGCACCGCCGGTGCGCCAGGTGCCCCCGCTGCGGCGGACCGCTCGGCGAGCAGCCGGCTGCGCCGCCGCACCCGCCAGCGCGCAACCTCCACCGGCACGCGCCGCAGAGCCAACGCCGCCACGACGATCGCCACCGTGTATCCGAAGGCGCCTGTCACGACCCGCACCCCCTTACAGGTCAAGCCATGCCGGATCGGCCGGCGGTGCATCGAAGGCCCGTGGAGGTGCCTCCGGCAGGGCCCGTAGCGCCACGGCGTCCGCCAGCGTCGCCAACCGCTCCGGACCGCCGCGCACCTCGGCCACCGCCACGACGCGCCGGGAGCCCGCCGGACCTCGGGCCAGATGCACGACGAAGTCCACCGCGGCGCTGATCTGATCGCGTACGGCCTGCAGCGGCAGCCCGGCGCCGGCCATGAGGACCATTGTCTCCAGACGCCCGAGCGCATCGGGCGGGCTGTTCGCGTGACAGGTGGACAGGCAACCGTCGTGACCGGTGTTCATCGCCTGCAACATGTCGAAGGCCTCCGATCCCCGGACCTCGCCGACGAGGATCCGGTCGGGCCGCATGCGCAACGCGTTGCGCACCAGGTCGCGCACGGTGACCGCCGCCAGACCCTCGATGCTGGGTGGGCGCGCCTCCAGACGGACGACGTGTGCGGCCTGCAGGTCCAGTTCGGCGGCGTCCTCGACGGTGACGATGCGCTGATCCGCCGGGATGTGCGCCGCCATGGTGTTCAAGAAGGTGGTCTTGCCGGCACCGGTTCCGCCGCTCACGACGATGTTCGCCCGGGCCGTCACCAGCCAGCGCAGCAAGGCCGCGACCGGCGGCGAGGCAAAGTCCTCCAGCCGCAAGGCGCATGCCCGGAAGCGGCGGATGATCAGATAGGGACCGTCGACGGCCACGGGTGGCATGACGACGTTGACCCGCGAGCCGTCCGGAAGCCGGGCGTCGGTCAGCGGCGACGTGCGATCGGCTCGCAGACCCAGCGGCGCCACCACCCGCTCGATGAGCTGGTGCAGCGTTGCCTCGCCGACCGTGACCGCAGTGCGACGCAGCGTCCCGCCCTCCTCCACCCAGACGGCGCCGGGACCGTTGACCATCACGTCGCTCACCGCTTCGAGCGCTACCAACGCCTCCAGCGGGCCCAGACCGGCGAGGCGGGCCTCCACTCGTTGCGCCAGAGCGTCCTGGAGCTCGGGGCTCAGCAGCGGCGCGCGCTGGCGCACCAACTCCCTGATCTGCTCGATGCCCACCGGCTCGCCGGCGAGGCAGGCCTCCACGACGAGACCGTGCAGATCGCGCTCGACGGTCGCGAGCGGCTCGGAGCTCGCGACCGCGGCGGACTCAGTCATCTCCCCTGCCGGGTGCGGTCCCGCGGGCGGGCTCACGCCGGGCAGACCTGCGCCAAGGCCCGGTCCAGCGCCGCAGGGACACGACTGGCCAGCAGCCCGGCGTCCACTGCCCGCGCCACGGACGGGTCGACCTCGAGGCGGAGCACCACCGGGGCACCCACCACGTCCTCCACGTCGCCGGCGGTCAGCGGGCGGCCCGGCTCAACCAGCAACACGACACCGGTCGGCTGCAGAGGCGCCCGCGCCGCCCTGCGCAACGCCAGGAAGCAGGCCCGAGTCACCAGCCAGGACCTGTCGGCTCCGGCCACGATCCGGCGCCGCACGTCGATGTCGTCGGGAGCCGCCCCGGCCGCGACGCCCCCGGCTTCCTCGCCACCGGCTCGCCACAGGCAGCCGCCGTCGATGATCGCCACGCGGTGGTCGGCGACCAGCTCGCGCGCCATCAACTCGGCCCGGTCGGTCCGGGACAGCGGCCCGGCGCCGCGGTGCAGCAGCGAGAGCCCCGAGGCGACTTCACGCTCCAGGCGACGCAGTGCATCGATCTGCACCTCGTCGCCCACGTTCAACCAGTCGGCAACACCGGGCGTGGCGGGCTCGGGCACACCCAGCAGCCCGGCCGAGTCGCCACAGAGGTCGACGAGCAGGGATCCGGCGTCGGTGGTGGCCGCCCACCGCCGAGCCGCCAGGGCCGCAACGACCGACGTCCCCGATCCTCCCTTGACCGACCAGCACGCAACGTACATCTCTGCCTCCTCCTGTTGGCGCGCCCGCCAAGGCGCGCTTCGTGGCTTTCAGGGGGAAGCCGGGAACGTTTCACGACTGGATTCCGGCCTGCGCCGGAATGACGATGGCGACACATCAGCAGGTCGCCGGTCGGCGCTGGAGTTGACGGGCACCTGCGGCGCCGAGTTGGGATCCGGGCCCGGCCGAGCCGGGTGCCGGGAAATCAGTGGGTCAGACTTCGCGGACCTTCTTGGCCACCCAGGCCACGAGTACCGCCACCAAGACGAAGAGGAAGAACTTCTTCATTGCACCGAAGTATACGACCGCGATCTCAAGTCGCAAGCTCGCGCGATAGCGGAGGTGGACGGGAATCGCGGAGGTGGACGGGAATCCCGCGTCATCGGGCAGCCACCGCACGACGGCGGCCGCTGCCGGACGGCGACCGCACATGGGAGAACAGCGGAGGTGGACGGGAATCGAACCCGCCGGACGGGGATCGCCCGTCCCGCCCGCTTTGAAGGCGGGGGAGCCCACCAGGCGCTCGGACACCTCCGCCTGCGACCCTAGCGGGCGGCGGCCGCCGCACCGCAGGCGATCAGACTCGGACGGACAGAGCGCTCAGACGGCCAGCAGGTCCCGGGCGCCGGTGTCCGACGAGGGATGCCGCAGCTTCGACATGGCCCGAGCCTCGATCTGGCGGATCCGCTCGCGGGTCAGGTTGAAGTGCTCCCCGACCTCTTCGAGGGTGCGCGGCTCGCCGCGGTCCAGCCCGTAGCGGAGCGTGAGGATCTCGCGCTCACGCTCGTCCAGCGGCGACAGCAGGCGCTTGATCTCCTCGGGCAGCAGCGCGGTGGCGGCGACCTCGAACGGCGATTCGGCCGAGCGGTCCTCCACGACGTCGCCCAGTTCGGCATCGCCGTCCTCGCGCAGCGGCTCCGAGAGCGAGAGCGGCTCGGCGGCGAAGCGCAGCGCCTCGGTCACCTTCTGCTCGGGCATCTCCACCTCTTCGGCCAGCTCGCTGAGCGTGGCCGGCCGGCCGTAGCGCAGTTCGAGACGGGCGCGGGCCTTCTGGAGGCGGGTGAGCGTGTCGCCGGCGTGCACGGGAAGGCGAATGGTGCGACCGGTGTTGGCGATGCCGCGGGTGATGGCCTGGCGGATCCACCACGTGGCGTAGGTGGAGAACTTGAACCCCTTGCGCCAGTCGAACTTCTCCACGGCGTGCATGAGGCCCAGGTTCCCCTCCTGCACGAGGTCCAGCAGCGGCAACCCCGAGGCCTGGTACTTCTTGGCGATCGACACCACCAGGCGCAGGTTCGACTGCACGAACTGCCGCTCGGCCGCCTCGCCCTCCCCCACCAGCCGGCGCAACTCGACACGGCGGCGCGAAGACAGCGACTTGCCCGCCGCCAATTCCTCGCGTGCTTCGATCCCGACCTCGATCTTCTGGGCCAGGTCGACCTCGTCGTCCTTCGTGAGCAGGGTGTATTGGCCGATGTCGGTCAGATAGAGCCGGACGAGATCTTCTTCGTCCCTCTCAACCCGCTCTCTCGCCACTGACGATGTCTCCCCGAAAATCAACAGGCGGCCGAGTGCCGGCCGCCCGAGCCTCCCCTGAACGAGAGCCGCGAACTCACACTACAGAGCGAGCCGGCTCGTTCAACCGCGCGGCCTGTCAGCACGACAGGTCGGCGAGGCGCCGACCGAGCCTCGCCGCCATCCGGCGCTGGCTCGGCGCCGTGGCCCGCTCGTCGAGCAATGCCAGTCCTCGCGCCTCGATCCCCTGAAGGTCCCCCGCCACGATGGCGCAGAAGCGACCCTCGGCGGCCTCGGCCACGTCGCCGAGTTGGGCGGCGAAACGTTCCAGCGAGGAGCGCAGCCGCGGCAGCACCACGTGCAGGAGCACGACGAGGCGGTCGGAGGTGCCCGTGGCGGCCCCCCGGAACAGTTCCTCCCAGCCCGGCGACGGCGCACGGACCCGCTCGGTGGCCCCCAGAGCCGGAGAGTCCGCCAGTAGCGCCTCCCAGTCGGTACCGTGCTCAGCGAAACGGCGCGCCGTCTGGTGCAGGTACACAGCCACGGCGCCATCCTTCTCGCCGACGCCCCAGAGCCTCAACGACTCCGCCAGGTGCCGCTGCAGCCAGACGTAGCGCCCGACCGAGTCGGTGAGATCTTCGATCATCATGGCACTGGCTCCAGACGACTCGGTCCGCCGGTGAGCCAGATCCTGCACCTGCTGTGCTTTCCCGGCATGCCGCTCAGTCTCGGGCCTCGCCCCGGTAACGGTTCGTGATTGGCATGCGGCGATCCTTGCCGAAGGCCTTGGGCGTCACCCGCACCCCCGGCGGCCCCTGGCGGCGCTTGTACTCCGCCACGTCGACGAGCCTGCCGACCCGCCGCACCAGTTCGGGGTCCGCACCGGCCGCAATGAGCTCGCCGACGGTCTTGTCCCCCTCCACGAAGGCACGGGCAACGGGGTCCAGCGACTCGTACGGCGGCAGGCTGTCCGAGTCGCGCTGGTCGGGCCGCAGTTCGGCCGACGGCGCCTTGGCAAGCACCCGCTCGGGGATGAGCGCCCGGCCGGCGGTGGCGTTGCGACGACGGGCCAGTTCGTAGACCTGCATCTTCCAGATGTCCGCGATCGGCGCGAAGGCGCCGGCCGAGTCGCCGTAGAGCGTGGAGTAACCCACCGCGGCCTCGGACTTGTTGCCGGTGGTGAGAACCAGCCAGCCGAACTTGTTGGCCAGCGCCATCAGAACGATTGCGCGGATGCGCGACTGCACGTTCTCCTCGGCCAAGCCGGGCGGAAGGTCCGCGAACTCCGGTGCCAGCATGGCCTCGAAGGCGCTGTGCGCCGCCTCGATCTCGATGATCCGCCCCTCGATCCCCAGATTGGCACAGAGCGCTTCGGCGTCGGTGACGGAGTGGGCCGAGGAGTAGCGCGACGGCATGAGCACACCGTGCACCCGATCGGCACCGAGGGCGTCGGTGGCCACGGCGGCGACGAGGGAGGAGTCCACGCCGCCGGAGAGACCCAGGCACACATCGGTGAACCCGCTCTTCCGCACGTAGTCGCCGGTGGCGAGGACGAGGGCGGCATAGATCTCATCCAGTGGATCCAGTGGCGACGGCGGCGGAGCCGGCGGCAGTCCGTGCGGGGCAACGGCCGGCGGGGCGCTCACGACGATCGTCGCCAGCGGGCCGACATCGCCCGCGTCCGTCGGCACCTGCCGGGGGACGACGTCGACGAGGAGGATCTCCTCCTCGAACGCCTTCGCCTGCGCCACGACCTGCCCGGCGGTATCGAGGACAACGGATCTGCCGTCGAACACCAGCTCGTCCTGCCCCCCGACCAGGTTGACATACGCCACCGGGCAGTCGATCCGGCCGATGCGCCTCCTGAGAACGCCGAGCCGCTCATCGAGCTTGCCGACGCTGTACGGCGAGGCGTTGATGTTGACGATGACCTCGGCGCCCCCTGCCGCCAACTGCTCGACGGCGCCACCGTCGATCCAGACGTCCTCGCAGACGGAGACCCCCACGGCCACCCCGGCGATCTCGAAGAGCGCTTCCGGCGTGCCCGGCGTGAAGTGGCGGTGCTCGTCGAAGACCCCGTAGTTGGGCAGGTGTGCCTTGCGCGCCATGCCGGCGATGGCGCCGTTGGCACAGACCGCGGCCGCATTGAACAGTGCTCCGTCACAGCCGGCCACGGGCAGCCCCACGACCGCCGCGCAGCGACCGGTCGCGGCGGCGATCTTCTCGAGGGCCGCCTGGCAGTCCGTGGCGAAACGCGGCTTCGCGAGGAGATCCTCCGGCGGGTAGCCGCAGACGGCCAACTCGGGGAAGACGGCCAGATCGCCGCCGCTATCGGACACGTCCGCCAGCGCCGCGAGCATGCGCTCGACGTTGCCGTCGAGGTCGCCGACGGTGAGGTTCAGCTGGCAGATGCCGACGCGGAGCATCCCGTCAGGCTACCGAGACCGCCCTCCGGTCGATCCGGGGGATGTTCGGGTCAGATCGAGTAGTACAGCTCGAACTCCATGGGATGCGGGCGCAGGCCGACCGTGTCGATCTCCTCCCGCTTGGCCTCGATGTAGGACTCCAGGAGCGACTCGCCGAAGACCCCGCCCACTCGCAGGAAGTCGTGATCCTCCTCGAGCGCGTCGAGCGCCCGGCCGAGCGAGCCGGGAACCGTCGCCACACCCGCCAACTCCTCCGGCGACAGCGAGTAGATGTCCTTGTCGAGAGGATCCGGCGGCTCGATGCCGTTGAGCACGCCGTCGAGACCGGCGAGCAGGATGGCGGCGAAAGCCAGATAGGGGTTGGCGGAGGGGTCGGGGCACCGGAACTCGATGCGCTTGGCGGCGGGACTCTCCGAGACCAGCGGCACACGGATGGCCGCGGAACGGTTCCGCTCGGAGTACACCAGGTTCACCGGCGCCTCGTATCCCGGGACGAGTCGCTTGTAGGAGTTGACGGTCGGGGCCGCGAACACCAGGATCGCCGGGGCGTGGGCCAGCACGCCCCCGGTGAAGTGGCGCGCCAACTCCGAGAGGCCGGCGTAGTTGTCGCGGTCGTAGAACAGCGTCTCGCCGTCCTTCCACAGCGACATGTGCACGTGCATGCCCGACCCGTTGTCGCCGTAGATGGGTTTCGGCATGAACGTGACGGTTTTCTGCGCCCGCGCCGCCACGTTCTTGCACACGTACTTGTAGAGCTGCACCTTGTCGGCCATCGCCAGCAGGTGGTCGAAGCGCATGTCGATCTCGGCCTGCCCGGCCGTGCCGACCTCGTGGTGGTGCAACTCCACCTCCACCCCGCACGCCTCGAGGGTGGCGACCATCTCGGCCCGAAGATCCTGGTGGCGATCCAGGGGCGGCAGGGGGAAGTAGCCCGACTTGTAGCGGATCCTGTGGCCGAGGTTCGGATCGTCACGGGCATCGAGCGTGTCGCCACTGGTCCAGATGCCCTCCACCGAACGCACCTCGTACGCCGATCCGTAGGGCTCGTTGTGGTAGTTCACCCCGTCGAAGATGAAGAACTCGGCCTCGGGCCCCACGTAGCAGGTGTCGGCGATACCGGTGCCGTGCAGGTAGCGCATCGCCCGCTTGGCCACGACGCGGGGGTCCTTGAAGTACTCGAAACCGGTCACCGGGTCGTAGACGGTGCACAGCAGGGCCAGGGTCCTGTGCTTGTAGAACGGGTCGATGAAACCGGTGTCGGGATCGGGGATCAGGAGCATGTCCGACCGGTCGATGGTCTGGAAGCCGGTGATCGAGGAGCCGTCGAAGCCCAGCCCCTCGGCGAAGACGTCCCCGGTCAGTTCGTGCGCCGGCAGCGTGTAGTGATGCTGCGTGCCGGGAACGTCCGTGAACCTCATGTCCACGAACTGAATGTCCTCGACTGCCAGGCGCGAAACAACTTCAGCGGGAGTTGTCATTGTGACCCTCCAGTCGGTCCGGTGCCGCTCGTGCGCGTCCCCCGGCGACATTGGCTGGAGACTGCCGGAAGTCTAGGAGTATGTTGCCCGGAGCGGGTACCGGTCGTCCCGGATCGCGCAATCCGGCGGCATTCAGGATCGCCGGTCGGTGGGCCAGGTCGGCGGGCAGCCCCTCGCCAACCAGGTGGCGGCGGCGACCGCCACGAACACCGCGTCCGAACCGTTCACCGGCTCGTCATCGCTGCCGACGATCCGCACGTCCACCGCAGGCATCCGCGACGCCGGAACCACGCCGAAGGATCGCACCGTGAGATCCGCCACCGCGCCGGACTCGTCGGTTGCGATGGCCTCGGCGGTCACGAGGCTGTAGGCCATGTGGGCGGCGCCGATGCAGTAGGACCGCAGCACGACCTCGTCCAGCGGCTGCCCGCAGTCGACCTCCACGGCGATGACCTCGCCGACGTGCGCGGTGGCCACCCCTCCTCCGGGCAACCGGACCGCATCCGCCGTCCCGCGGGCGCCGGCCAGCAGGGCCAGCGCCTCGAGCACACCGGCGGCGCGCAGGTCCGCCGACGTGGGCGGTCCGGCGATATCCACCTCGGTGACCTCCAGGCCGGGTGCGACCGCGGCGACGGCCTCGACGATTCCCGGTGTCCGCGCCACGGCCAGCCGACCGGTGCCGTCGGCGTTGGCCCCACCGGCAACCGGCGGGCGCTTGGGCCCCAGGCGGGTGGCGTCGGGACGGGAGTACAGGACTCGCACCGGCCGGCCCGTCTCCCCCGCGAGCCGCCGAGCCGCCGCCGGGGCCTCCGACCGAGCCTTGGCACCGAAGGCTCCGCCGTTGGCAAGTGGGTCGGCCGGTGTGCCGCCGGGGACGCACCACGAGGCATCGAGCTCCAGGTAGGCCGGCTCGCTCCAGCAGGTCTGCAGGGTGCGGTCCCAGGTGCCCGGCGGCAGCTCCAGCGGCGGGGTGGGGCGCAGCGTGCTGCGCCGTCCCTCGGCTGCCCCCGCCGCCTGGCGTGCCTCAGCCAGCGTCTCCCCCAACACCCAGTCACCATCCGGCGCCGGGACCGCCACCAGGGCGTCGGGTGGGGCCGAGTCGTCGGCGAACCCTCCCTCGCCGCACGCCACATGCGGGCCGGCGACCTGCGATCTCCCACCCTCGATGACCGCTCTGCGGGCGGCGGCAACCAGGTCGCGCGATCCGCCGGGCACCTGTGCCCCCTCTTCGACTGCCCGGGCGGCCTCCAGGATCGTCTGCCAGCCGGTGCAGCGGCACAGGTGGGCGGCCAGAGCCCTGCTGGGATCAGCACCCGGCGAGCGCCGTGTGTGGCTCTCGAGCCTCAGGATGATGCCCGGTGTGCAGAACCCGCACTGGCTGGCGCCGGTGGCGCAGAAGGCATCCGCCCAGACCTCCCTCCGGGCGGGATCCAGGCCCGCCAGCGTCGTGACCCGGCGACCCGCCACGCGCCGGGCCGGTGTGACGCAGGCCACCCGGGCGGCGCCGTCCACCAGCACCGTGCAGGCGCCGCACTGCCCTTGCGGGCTGCAGCCGTCCTTGACCTCGCGGATACCGAGGTGCTCGCGCAGCAGCGTCAGCAGCGAGAAGTCACCGGCGGGCGCGCTGACGGGGCGACCGTCGACAGTAAGGCTGATGTGGTCGCCGGCGGACGCCGGCAAGGAGGTCAGCTGAAGGACTGCCCGCAGCCGCAGGTGCGCTGGGCGTTGGGGTTGTCGATGGAGAAGCCGGCGTTCTGCAGGCTGTCGCTGTAATCCAGGGTGGCGCCCTGCAGCAGCATGGCGCTGGATTGATCCACAATGACGTCAACACCCTCGAACTTGGCGCTCTGGTCGTTGTCGTTGACCTCGGTGTCGAAGTACATCTCGTAGCTGAACCCCGAACAGCCACCCGGGCGGACGGCCACTCGCAGTGCCAGACCTTCTTCGCCCTCCTGGGAGAGCAACTCGCCGACCTTGCTCGCCGCCTCGGAAGTGAGCGTGATCATGAAACACTCCTTGGTCGATTGCCTCGCCTCATCGTTGCCTCCGGAGGGGCTCCGATCCGCAGATCCGTGCATGGACCGGCCCAGTCAGCCTACCCGAGGCGGCTCGTGGCCGGCACGGCCCCGGCCGCGGACCGCCCCGTAGACTTCGCGGCGTGACGGTCGCCCCGACACACGACCCGCAACCGCCGACGACCGAGGCTGTCATGGCGTTGCTGAGCGACGTCATCGACCCCGAACTCGGCAGCAACATCGTCGAGTTGGGGATGGTGGCCGGAACCGAGGTCGACCCGAACGGCCAGGTCACCGTGACCGTCGCCCTCACCACGATGGGTTGCCCGCTGCGGGCGCAGATCCAGCGCGACGTGCGCAATCGGGTGGCATCCCTGCCGGGCGTTTCCGGCGTGGACATCTCCTGGACCGAGCTCTCCTCCGCGGGCAAGGCCAAGGCCATGGCCATCGCCCGGCGCAACGTCGCAGAGAACGCGCCCGACACCGAGATCCCGATCACCACCAAGGTGCTGCTGATCGCCTCGGGCAAGGGCGGCGTCGGCAAGTCCTCGATCTCGGTGAACCTCGCCATGGCGCTGGCCACCGAGGGGATGACCGTCGGGCTGCTCGACGCCGACATCTGGGGCTACTCGGTGCCTCGCATGCTGGATCTGACCGGCCGCCTGGAGGGAGCCGAGACCGAACGCAAGATCCTGCCGCAGACCCGGGAGGTCGGCGAGGGCACGCTGAAAGTCGTCTCGATGGGCCTGCTGGTGGACGACGAGCAGACGGCGCTGATGTGGCGCGGCCTCATCCTGAACCGGGCGGTGCGTCACTTCCTGGAGGACGTGCTGTGGGGACCCATGGACTTCCTGGTGGTGGACATGCCGCCGGGCACCGGCGACGTGCAGATGGGGATCGCCAAGCTGCTGCCCCGGTCAGAGATGATCATCGTCACGACGCCGTCGCGCAGCGTTCAGAACGTCGCGGCGCGCGCCGCCAACATGGGCCGCAACAACTACCTGCGCATCGCCGGCGTCATCGAGAACATGACCGCCTACGAGAATCCCGACGGCACGCGGCATGCGCTCTTCGGCGAGGGCGGCGGCGAGGCGCTGGCCACCGAGATCGGGGCACCCCTGCTGGGCAAGGTTCCGATCGACCCGGTCGTGTCGCCTTCCAGCGACGCCGGCGAGCCGTTCGTGCTCGGCGATGGTCCCGCCGCCGAGGCCATTCGCGGCATCGCCAAGAAGCTCGTGGAGGAGTTGGTACCGGCCGGCGCGCTCGCCGGCTGCAGCGCGCACGTGGCCGGGACTCCCGTCAGCCTGCAACGACGCACTTCGTGAACTTCCGCTTCAGCGAGGAGCAACTCGCCTTCCGCCGGATGCTGCGTGACTGGGTGGAGCGGGAGTGCCCCAAGTCGGTCGCCCGCGACCTCGAGGCCGCCGAGGGACAGTACCCGTTCGAACTCTGGGACAGGATGACGACGGCCGGACTGCATGCCATCGGCATCGATCCCGCCTACGGCGGCCAAGGGGGGACGGCGGTGGATCAGGCGCTGCTGTGCCAGGAACTCGGACGGTCGCTCGCCGGGCTGACTTGGATCTGGGGCATCTCCTCATTCGCCGGGGCGAAGTCGCTCAGCACCTTCGGATCCGACGAGCAGAAGGAGCGCTTCCTCCCCGA
Organism: bacterium; assembly: GCA_026708055.1. Classification (NCBI taxonomy): domain Bacteria; species bacterium. The sequence continues at coordinate 128,726 of JAPOVS010000026.1, forward strand.
CCTGGCCGCGGGCAGGCTGCGCTTCGCCATCTCGGTGACCGAACCCGGCGGCGGCACCGACCTGCTGGGCGCACTGCGCACCACCGCCGAGCGCTGCGACGGCGGCTGGCGCATCTCCGGACGCAAGATCTGGTGCACGGCGGCGGCGCAGTCCGACTACCTGCTGCTGCTGGCCCGCTCGGACCCCGACCCGCCGCGCCCGAGTATGGGTACCACGGTGTTCCTGGTCCCCCAGCCCACGAGCGGTCTCGAACTCACGTCGATCCCCAAGCTGGGCATGCGGGCCGTGCCCTCCTACGAGGTCTATCTCGACGAGGTCTTCGTGCCCGACGAGTTGGTGCTGGGCGAGGCCGGGCGCGGCTGGCACCAGCTGCTGGCCTCGCTGAACAACGAGCGGATCCTGGTGGCGGCACTGTGCTGTGGCGTGCTGGAAGGCGTGCTGGAGGAGGCGGTGGCCCACCTCACCGAGCGGGAGGCGTTCGGCCGCCGGCTCGGCGAGTTCCAGGCTCTGCAGCACTACGTTGCCGACATCAGGATGTGGCAGCGGCAAGCGGAACTGGTCACCTACGAGGCCGCCTGGCTGCAGTCGATCGGCGAGCCCTGCGGGACCGAGGCCACGATGGCCAAGGTGCTGGCCTCGGAGTACGCCGTCGGCGCCGCTGACCTGGGCATCCAGATGCTCGGCGGCATGGGCTACGCCGCCGAGACGCACATGCAGCGCTACTGGCGCGACACCCGCATCTACCGCATCGCCCCCATCAACAACGAGATGGCCCGCAGCCTCATCGCCGAGTCCTGCGGCCTGCCGAGAGGTCTGTGAGGGGGACATAGCGTGGGCGCGGTGAGCGACAGCCGGAGCACGGCGCCGCAATCGGTGACCGGGGACGGGGCCCGGCCTCCCAGCGTCGACTCGCTGGCGCAGTCCCTGGCCCCCAGCGGCCTGCCCCACGGGTTGCTGGTTGACGCCGCCCGTGCCGCCATCGCCGCCGGCGACCCGGGCAGCGCCGCCGAGCGCGCCGAGGCCATCGGGCGATCGCTGCTGCGCCCCGTCATCAATGCGACGGGAGTTCTGCTGCACACCAACCTGGGTCGGGCGCCGCTGGGCGCTGCCCCGGGCGGGGCTGTCGGGCCGGTCGGGGCGCCAGTCCCCCCGACCCGCTACAGCAACCTGGAGTCCGACGGCGAGGACCGGCAGGCGACCACCGCGGTCAAGCACCCGCCCCCGATCCGCTACAGCAACCTTGAGTTCGACACCGAGCGCGGCGCCCGCGGCGACCGTCACAGCCATGCCGGGGGCCTGCTGGCGCGGCTCTGCGGGGCCGAGGCCGCCCTGGTGGTGAACAACTGCGCCGCCGCGGTCACCTTGGTGCTGGGTGCGCTCGCAGCAGGGCGCGGCGTGGCGGTCAGCCGCGGCGAACTGGTGGAGATCGGCGGCGGCTTCCGGGTGCCGGAGATCGTGGCGCAGTCCGGGGCGCGGCTGGTGGAGGTCGGCACCACGAACCGCACCCGGCGTCGGGACTACACGGCCGCCACCGAGGCCGGCGAGGTGGCGCTGTGCCTAAGGGTGCACCAGTCCAACTACCGCATCGTGGGCTTCACCGAGGCGCCCAACGTCGCCGAGCTGGCCGACCTGGGCGTGCCGCTGGTGGTCGACATCGGCTCGGGTCTGCTGGACGAGGCCTGCCAGTGGCTGGCGGGAGGGCCGCCGGCGTGGCTGCGCGGCGAGCCCGCTGCCCGCCAGACCCTCGCCGCCGGGGCCGACCTGGTGACCTTCTCGGGCGACAAGCTGCTCGGCGGTCCGCAGGCGGGCATCATCGCCGGCAGCGCCGAGTCGGTGGCGCGCTGCGCCCGCCATCCCCTCGCCCGGGCCTTCCGGGCCGGCGGCCTGGTGCTGGCCGAGTTGCAGACCCTGGCCCTCACCTACCTGCACCGGCGCGGCCAGGACATCCCTTTCTGGAATATGGCCACACGCCCGGTGGCGGAGCTGCGGGCCCGCGCCGAGGCGCTCGGCGTCGGCGAGGTGTGCGACATGGCGGCCACCACCGGCGGCGGCACCCTGCCGGGCACCGAGATCCCCTCGGCGGGCATCGTGCTGGACGGCGACCGGGCCGCGGCCCTGCGCGACAACGAGGTTCCGGTCATCGCCCGCGTCGCCGGGCAGCGCACCTACCTGGACCTGCGCACCGTCGACCCCGCCGACGACGCCATCGTGGCCGCCGCCGCCCGCCGAGTCTGCGCCACCGTGGAGACTCCCGCGTGAGTGAGGCAGCAAGCTCTCTCATCATTCCGACGAAAGCCGGAATCCAGGACTCTCGCCACCCAGCCGGCGCTGCCCGTGGATCACGCAGCACGCTCCTGGGAGACTGCTGAACAATGCGGCATTTCCAGTATCCGTCATTCCGGCGCAGGCCGGAATCCAGGACTCTCGCCACCCGGCCGGCGCTGCCCGTGGATTACGCAGCACGCTCCTAGTCCTCCCGAGTCGAGGCCACCGTGCACGTCGTCGCCACCGCCGGCCATGTGGACCACGGCAAGTCCACGCTGGTCAAGGCCCTGACCGGCACCGACCCCGACCGCTTCGAGGAGGAACGCCGCCGCGGGCTGACGATCGACCTGGGTTTCGCCGCCGCCGAACTGCCCAGCGGGCGACGCTGCGCCATCGTGGATGTGCCGGGTCACATCAGGTTCATCAGGAACATGCTTGCGGGCGTGGGCGCGGTGGACGCCTGCATCTTCGTCGTCGCCGCCACCGAGGGCTGGAAGCCGCAGTCGGAGGAGCACCTGCGCATCCTCGAGTTGCTGGGCATCGCCAGCGGACTGGCAGTGCTCACCAAAGTGGACCTCGTCGACGAGGAACTCGTCGAGATCGCCCGCCTCGACGTCTCCGACCACTTGGCAGGCACGTTCCTGGAGGGCGCCGAGACCGTGGCGACCGACAGCGTCTCGGGGACCGGCATGGACGGCTTCGCCGCGGCTCTGGACCGCTTGCTGGCGCGCACGCCTACGGCTGCCGACACCGGCCGTCCGCGCTTGTGGGTGGACCGCTCGTTCGTTGCGCCAGGGGCGGGCACCGTGGTCACCGGCACCCTCACGGGCGGAACCGTCGCCACCGGCGACGAGTTGGTCGTCCGGCCGGGACGTCGGCGCGTGCGGGTGCGCGCCATCCAGAGCCTCTACGCCACCCAACCCAGCGTGGGTCCCGGCCGTCGGGCCGCCCTGAACCTCGTCGGCGTCAGCCACGGCGACCTGGGGCGCGGCCATGTGGTCGTCCGGGAGGATCAGTGGCACCTGACCCGCACCGTGGACGCCTCCCTGGCCGTGCTCGAATCGCTGGACCACGAGGTGAGCCGGCGAGGCGCCTACGTGGCCTACCTGGGCGCGGGCGAGTTCAGCGTGCGCATGCGCATCCTGGGAGGCGAGTCGCTGCGGCCGGGCAGCCAGGGCGCAGTGCGCCTGCACCTTCCCTGCCGGCTGCCGCTGCGGCCCGGTGACCGCTTCGTGCTGCGCGAGAGCGGGCGGGCCGAGACGGTCGGCGGCGGTGAGATCCTCGACGTGGACCCGCGCCTTCCCGCCGCGGTCGCTCGGCCCGATCGCTCGGTGGACCGGGTCATCGCCGAGCGCGGCTGGGTGCGCCCCGACGACCTGTGGCGCCTGACCGGCGAGCGGCGGGCACCGAACCTCGCGGGCTGGGTGGTCGACCCTGTGACGCTGCAGGAAACGCAGGACGAGATCCGGGCGCGGATCGCCGACGCGGCGGGCCTGGGGCTCGACTTGGCCGGCCTCAGCGAGCAGGAGCGCGCCGTGGCCGAGCACCTCGACGACGTCGTCGTCGAAGCCGGACGGGCGCACCCCGCCCGTCGGACCGACACGCTGGCCGAGCACCCGTTCCTGGCCGCGCTGGCTCAGCAGCCCTTCTCGCCCCCCGAACCGGCCGCGCCGGGCGTCCCCGCGGTGGCCCCGGAGGAGTTGCGGGAGATGCTGCGACGGGGGCTGGTGGTGTCACTGGACGGTGTGATCTTCCCGGCGGTCGCCCTCGACCGGGCCACCGAGGAGGTCACCCGGCTGCTCGAGACGTGTCCTGAGGGTTTCACCGTGGCCGAGTTCCGCGACGCCGTCGGGACGACCCGGAAGTACGCCCTGCCGCTGCTGGCGGCTCTGGACGCCGGCGGCATGACCCGCCGCCGCGGCGACCTCCGCATAGCCGGCCGCCGCCTCCCCGGCCGGCAAGCGCCACATGGGGGCATCGACTGACAGACGCTCCCCGCCGCTACGCCAAGTGGAAAACGAATCCACTCCGCGGCTCGCTCCGCTCGTTGCCGTTAGGTGTGTGCGCGGCCGCGCGGAGTTCGCCTCATCGGATGTCGGCGCTCGGCGGGGAGGGACCGTCGCCGCCGCTCGGTAAGTCTGGTTGGGCATCAGGAGCCGCCAGCGCCGGGGGCAGGGATCTCACGATGTTCGTGGTCTCCACTGCGACGGTGATCAGGCGCCGCAGGTGGCGGATCAGGTTGAACGGCTCGTCGGCCCAGACGTGCCAGCCGTTGGGATCGTCGCTGATGCCCGACGGCTTGTCGTGCTTCCGGCGGAGACTGTCGATGGCCCAGGCGAGCGGCGAGCGGCCCGACACGGTGTAGATGTGCGCGTCCGGAGGAATCTCGACCAGACGGCACCGTCCGTTGACCTCCAGGGTGCTGCGGTCCTCGGTTCTGCCTTCGCCCCGGCCCCAGCGCATCCGACCGTCGATGCGGTAGGCGTCGGGGTCGGCGCCACCCTCGTCCGGCTTTCCGTCCACGAGACAGGCCACCGGCCATTCCGGCACGGTCTCGTAGCCGATGTGCAGGTCCATCAGGGCGCGGCCGGCGGCCCGGAACGCCTCGAAGTCGGGGGCGAACGGCACCCGCGGCAGGTTGCGCTGCAGGTCGTGGCGGTACCGCTCCCGCCAGTCGGGGGCGTGCATCACGCCGTACAGGTACTCCCAGATGTCGTCCTTGCTGATGGAGTCGTCGCCGTAGTGGGATCGGAACCGTTCGAGGCACCAGTCGGTGATGTTGTCCTCGTCGGGCTGCGGTTCGTCGAGATCGAACCCCAGAGCAAGCGTGTCGGCCACCGCCCTGCTCCCCTCAGACCGGTCCACGACGGCCCGAGCGGGGCGACGCTCGCCCGCCGCCGTCGAGCACGTTCAGATCGGGCAGGTTCGCCGTCGCGAGGACTGCGAACCTGGTCCGGTTCGCCGGGCTGCTCACGAGGATCGCCTCCGGCGGGGGACGGCCCTGGTCTGCTGCGATCCCTTGATCGAAGCCAGGTCCGGCAGCGTCACGGTCGCCAGCGCCTGGAAGGTCATGTTCGACGTCCCCGAGATGAGGATCGCCTCCGTCTCGGTAGGCCGCGGGTCTGCCGCCCGGTGGCGCAGAGATCGAAGAGCCGGTCGGCGGCGACGATCCCGAACGGGAGCTGCTGCGTGAGATTGATGAGCACTGACGGCCCCCCCCCCCGGTCAGGTTGGGCGCACCGCTTGACGCGGGATCGATCGGCAGGCCGGATCGATCGCGTGGAGGTCCGGGAGGCTCATCGCCGCGAGAATCGCGAACCTTGTTCGATTCGAGGGGCTGCTCATCAGGATCGCCGTGACCGGGGGACGAGCCGGGTCGGCTGGTTCGTCCCGGCTGCGCTGAGATCGGAGGGGATAGCTGTGGCGATCGTGCCGAAGATGGCTCGATTGTTCGGTGACGCCACGCAGAGGAACTCGTTCCGGGATCGGCGCGGGGGAATAGACTCCCGGACTGTTCGTTCGTTCGTTCGTTCGTTCGTTCGTTCGTTCGTTCGTTCGTTCGTTCGTTCGGTCGGTCGGTCGGTCGGTCGGTCGGTCGTTCGTTCGGTCGGTCGGTCGGTGCCTCTCTGTCTCGTGGGAACATCGCTGAGACGGTCCTGACCGACGACAGGATGCGATCGTCCTCGTAGAGCCAGAGCTTGGTGAACGGTCGGTAAAGCACTTCCCGGATGCGGGATTCATCGAACTCGATGCGGTGGCCGCGCTTCAGGGATTGCTTGAGGGTGCCGGTCCACTTGATCCTGTCGAGTTGATAGTTCTCTGTCGCCTCATCAATCGGTACACCCAGCTGCACGAACTCTCGGGCCTCCTCGTAGGCATCGATGAACTCATTGATGCGGGCAACGAGGTCGGTCCGGCTGAAGGAGTAGACGTACACGTCGCAGTTGGTAGCGAGGCCGAGTGCATGGACGTCTACTGCGGTGTCGCCCCTCTGATCTCGCGATCCAAGGGCGCAGACCGGCAGCAGTTGCTCGAACGTGCCGTCGGTCAGATTGACCCAGTGGTGCTCGTCGTTGAGGGGCACCGTCTGGAACTCGTCGCCGGTCACGTCGCCGAGTTGATCCAGCCACGCCAGCTTGGAATCGAGATTGGAGTACTCGGGCACCTCGGCGTAGTGGAGGGTCGCCAGCTGCGACAGGTCCCTCTCCGGGTTGCGGACCAGCACTGTGATCTGCACACCGTTGCGGGAGCCGGCACCGAAGATCTTGTCGCCCTCCCGGCGGAACTCGTCGCCGGACTTCATGGCGTCACCGCGGAGGTTGACGACGTAGATGTCGCTGAACTCGTCCCGGAGGGCGGCTCGAATCCCCGCCAGGGACGTGCCGTTGCACAGCGAATTGGGGTGGACGAACGCCACGACACCCGGCCGAGCGGACTCGTCACCGACACCGTTCAAGCGGTCGGACGCCCAGCGGATGGCCTGGACGTAGAGGTTGCCGGCGCTCTTGCCCGCGCCACGCCCCGTGACCGCCCTGTGACGCTGCCCGTATGTCTCACGCACCCGGGCAGCCAAGGCCGGGTAGTCGATGTTGGGGTTGTCGTCGCCGGCTGACTTCTGGCCCGCCGACCACGGCGGGTTACCGACGATTACCTCGATGGGCAGGTCGTTCTGGCGCTTGACCCGCGTGGAGTTTCGGCCCATCGGCCCGAAGGTGGGCAGACGGGTGTTGTCGTTCATCAGGAACGTGTCGGTGAGGACGATCCCCTCGAACGGCTCGTAGTCGCCGGTGCGCTCCCTGTAGCCCTCCTCGATCTTGAGGGCCGCGAGGTAGTAGGCGAGCAGCACAATCTCGTTGGCATGGATCTCCGGTGCCTCGCCGGCCGCACCGATGAACTTGCGGGCGAGGTCCTCGTGGCGCACGAGGAAGTCTTCCACGCCCCCCCCCCCGCGAACTCTTCTGCGTCAGGAGACGGTTGACGAACGTACCGGTTCCGGTGAACGGGTCGAGCACGTGTACGCCCCGGTCGGTGAGGCCGCGCCCGAACTCCTTGCGCAGCACAGCGTCGGCCGAGCGGAGCACGAAATCCACGAGCGGCGGCGGGGTGTAGACGATGCCGAGGCGCTTGACCTCCGCGGGCATGGCCTCGGCGAAGAACGTCTCGTAGACCTCCAGCATCACATCGAGGCGGGCGTCGGAGTCGGTGGCGCCGGCCAGCCGGTTCGCGACGCTGCTGTAGAAGCGGTCGAGGTCGCGGGTCTCGTCGCGCAGGCGGACGTCCTGGCTCTTGAACTCGTCGAGCAACTCGTTCAGGGCCTTGGAGATGGGATTTCGGTCGGCGAACCCGCTGCCGGAGAACAGGGCGTCGAACACCGGCATCGTCACCACATGCTGCGCCAGCATCGTGACCAGCGCCGGCTGCGTCAGGTGCGCGCCGACCGTGGCGCGCATGGCGTCACCGAACCGACCGAACGCCTCGGCGAGCATCTCGTCGGAGTCGAGCACGATGCGGACCCGCGTGATGATCCGTCCGGTGATCGCGGCGACCTCGCGGCCCCAGCGGTCCCAGTACTGGCGGTCGCCGCACACCTCCACCAGCTTCGAGGCGATGGCGTTCTCGAACGGGAGCCGGCCCTGCACCGCGTCGCGCCCCGAGGTCCGGGCCGCGCATGCCTCGCCGCCGTCGCAGTCCGCCCGTGCGCACTGGTCGCAGAGACCGGCTGTGATGATCCTCAGCGGCACGGTGCCGCCGAGGTCCGCCGTGTTGATCGCCACGTCAAGGCGCTCGTCGTGGGACCGGAGCGCCTTCAGGACGTCCCAGACCTGTTTGAAGTCGGATCCCGACAGCACCCTGTCGTCGGCCAGGCTCGCCCCCGACGGCACCACGACCGGGAGCACGACGTAGCCGTACTTCTTGGCCTCCGAGCGGCGCATGACCCTGCCGACCGCCTGCACCACATCGATCTGCGACCGCTTCGGTTCGATGAACAGGACCGCGTCGAGCGCCGGGACGTCCACACCCTCGGTCAGGCACTTGGCGTTGGTGACGACCCGGCAGCCGTCGCCGTGGGCGGTGCCCTGCAGCCAGTCGATGGTCGTCTTGCGCTTGAAGGCATTGTCGCGGCCGTCCACATGGCGGACCGCGCAGTCCAGCAGTTCGGCCCCGGCGGTATTCCGAGCGGCCATGCTGTCGATCACCGGCTCCCAATACCTCTCGAGCCGCTGCGAGTTCCTGATGGTGTTGGTGAAGGCGATCGCCCGCCGCGCCGCGAACTCCGGGTTGACCGCCCCGGTGACGCGCCCGGCGGCGCACCGGGTGGTTGGGTCCGCCAGGGCGTCCCAGCATCCGGCCAGCCGGACGGCCTCCCCCGCGTTGATCGGATCCCGGTCGTCACCGGCCTCTATGTAGTCGAACTGCTCGATCACGGGGTCCTCGGCCACGGCGATGACCAGTACCTGGTAGTCGGTGAGGTAGCCGCCCTCCACGGCGTCGCCGAAACCCATCCGGGAGAACTCCGGGCCGTAGACGTCCTCGTCGTCCATCGAGTAGACGTCGAAGTCCCGGACGTGCTCGTCGGCCTTGGCTTTCAGCCGGCTGGTGTACAGGCGCGGCGTGGCGGTCATGTAGAGCCGCTTATCGGCGCGGATCTCGTCGGGGTCGTGCACGAGCGTGAACGCCGTCGCACGGCTGACCTCCTGGACGCCCGTCGTGCGGTGCGCCTCGTCGCAGATCACCAGGTCGAAGCCGGGCGCGCCGGCGCGCTGAGCCGCGGCCACCAACTCCAGCGACTGGTAGGTGCAGAAGACCGTTGTCATCTCATCCTCGGCGGGCACCGAGAGCTGCTCGGTGATCCGCACAGGGTCGGTCGTGACCGGCATGGCCAGTTCGACCATGTCGGCATCCTCGTCGGCGCGCCCGGCCCGTGTGTCCGAGCAGACGCCGACGTAGCGATGCGGGATGTCGGGGCTGCGACGGCGGGCCCATTCCCGCATGATCTGGCCCATCAGGGCGATGGACGGCACCAGCAGCATCACCCGCCCGCCCCGGCCGGCGAGGCGCTCGGCGATCCACAGGGCCACCACCGACTTGCCCGTCCCGCAGGGAAGGATCAGCTTGCCCCGATCAGACTCGACGAAGCCCGCGATCACCTTCTCGACGGCGGTGGCCTGGAACGGGTACGGCACGCAGCGCGCCGAGTCGAAGGACAGCCTGTCGGGCGCCTCGAAGAAATCCGACCACGAGACCGGCCAACCCTCGAGGTCGGGGCGCTGCACCACCTCGCAACGGGGCGACGCGTTGAGCACCATCGTCTCGGCGTTCGACGTGAGCGGCACCGTCACCACCAGGATGCGATGCGTGAACCACGGGGCGCTCGACGCCGAGAGGAACGAGTCCACGTCGGACTTGGCGATCCGAGAAGTCTCACCGTAGAACTTGGTCTGGATTGCGCACAGGCCGCCGCCCCATTGCTCGGTCTGCTCGGCCACGAGATCGATCCCGACGTCGGGGCCGTAGCCGTGCGCGGTCCGGCCCGGCCACTCCACCCAGCGCCAGACGTTGCGGAACCGCTGCGGACCGTACTCGCCCGGATGCCGCTCGAAGGCGTACCGCACGAGCCTCTCGAACACCCGGCCCCGCACACCGTCGTCGGAGTAGCGCTCCCGCAGGCTGTCGAACAGACCGTCGCCCGACTCGCCGGGGCGCGGGCGCAAATCACCATTCATCGGCACGGGCGTGAACAGTACGCGACCGCGGCCGCCGAGGCGAGCAACGATCCGTCAAGCGTGTGATATCATTTTTGATGTCATGTGGTCGGTGGAGGTCGAACCGGAAGTCGAGCAATGGATCGAATCGCTCGCCGTGAGGGAGTTTGCACTAGTGCTGGCGGCCGTCGAGCGACTCGCCGAGGGCGGCAGCCGGCTTCGGTTCCCGGCTTCGCGTCCGCTGGGCGACGGCCTCTTCGAGTTGCGGATCGATCTCGCCCGTACAGCGCGACGGATCACGTTCTACTTTGCGGACGACAGGCGGATCGTGCTCTTGACAACGTTCCGCAAGCAGAAGCAGAACGAGCGCACCGAAGTCCGGCGCGCTCGGAGGGCGATGCGCCGATGCGTCGCTGAAGGACACGCAGTCGAGGAGGAATGATGGCGCGCCCAACGATTGAAGAGATTCGAGATATGCGACTCGACGCGATGAGCGATGACGAGCGCGCCGAGTTCGACGCGGCGCTCGCGGCGGCCCGACTGGCTCTGGAGGTCGGGGAGCAGGTCCGCGATGCGCGAGAAGCTGCGGGCCTGACTCAGCGACAACTGGCGACTCGCATGGCCACGAGCCAGGCGGCGGTAGCCCGCCTCGAGGCCGGCGGCACGAGCGCAACGCTCGCCACGCTTCAAAAAGTCGCCGCAGCGCTCGACATGACGATCACGGTCAACCTGGCTCCGGCGCACTGACAGCAACGCCTCGCCGCGCAGGCCGATTCGCCGCGGAGTCAACCTGTGTGAGCTCGGTGGTGATCTTCCGAAAGTTCACGGCGCGTGCGCAGCGTCTCAGCATCGTTCAGCAGGACCCAGTAGTCCCAGCCGTCGGAGCGCCTGTCGCCGTCGGCACGGGCCGCTCGCAGCGGCGAGTCATAGACATGCTCGTCCAGCGCTATGAGGGCGTCGTCTGTGATCTCGGCGATTGTGTCGTATCGCCGACCGGGTAGCCGCGGTAGATCGAGTCCACCAAGTCGCGGACCTTGACCTTCTCCCACACGAACGGACGCTAGATATCCGGAAGACGCAACGCTCCGGATTGCACCGCCGCGACGAGGTTCTGGGCAGTCCACGGCACAGGCTTGAACATGTCGCTCACTTCAGAGCCCTCTCATCCCTCGCGCCGCCCGCCGATTGCCTGGATCCGCTGCTTCAGCACGTTGAAGCTCGGGCCACCAGCCGAGCATCTTGCTGCATATGTCCGCGTACAGGCGGGCGGTCGCGCCGCCTCCGAACGCCGCCTCCGGCGCGACGTCGAACGCGTGGTGCAGCAGTGTGGGCGTGTCAGTCTCAATCACCATGTCGACGACCAACGGATTGGGCGAGACGCCCGAGGTCTGATCGGTGTCGAACACGAGAATCCATGCCGTCGCCTCCTCAGTCAGCCCGACGCCTTCCGGTCGAGGCAATGATCGGAGCGTCCGATCACGAGGATCGATCAGCAGTTCAGGTCCGCCGAGGTGTGGCTGCCAGGAGTTCCACACCGCACGCGGAAGCGCCAGCACGGTTCCTGCGCAACTCGCGTGGAGACCCAACTGGAACTTGAAGATCATCTGGTAGAAGGTCCGCTTGAACGTGTCGGCGATGCTTGGCCCCTGGATCGCCCTCCCCGCCCACTCGGGGTTCTCGCGGACTTGATCGGCGAAACTCGACTGATGCAGGTCGAGCGCGTTTCTCAGCGCCGTCGTGGCCTGGCCGTACGATCCGTGGAACTCCATCGTCTGCACTTCCACGATTGCGTACCGGCCGATCTCGGGATCGCCCGAACCGCCCAGGAGTTCGACCATGGCGATGTCGAATGAGAGTTCCGGCGATCGATCAGTCGGTCTCAGCGAGATTTCCCCGCCAAGGCGGGCACGAAAGTAGACGATCACCGGTTCGTCGACAGCGAGCGCGGCTCGGATACGCAACCGCGACCTCGGATCGTCAAGCGTCACAGCGGCGACGATCAGCGCATCGGCATCGCCAGCGACATCGAACAGGCGACGCGCAACCTCGTTGAGCAGTCCACCGTCGAGCGTGCGATACGGGCAAACCAGCCAGTCGATCGAGCCGTCGTCGACGCCATACCGGCGCGCGTTCCGGCTGGTGATCGTGCACACGCCCTGGGAAGGCGTCGCCTTGATGCATTCCTGGGCTTCACCGACCGCTTCGGTCAAGAACGGGCACAGATGTGCCCGCATCGCATCCAGCGAAGCGGCGCCGAGTTGAACTTCGGGGTAGATTCGCTGTCCGAACCACTCTCCCACGTAGTGATTCGGCTGACGTGAGCTACGCCGAGCCACGAAGTCGAGTGCTGATCACGCTTGCCAGATCCCGCGCGGCAACTTCCGCGAACGATTCGGCCGACTCGAAGCCGATCGCGGTTCGCCCATGCGCGGCTGCGATCGTGAGCGCACGTCCGGTGCCGCAGAACGGGTCGAGGACCACACCGCCGACCGGCGACGACGACAGGACGCGGGGGCGAATCACCTCCGGCGGGAACGTCGCCGAGTGTCCGTGCGCCCCCGAGCGAGCGTTGACGGTCACCACGTCACGGGCGCCGGGCTCGACTTCGTCCAGGTCATAGAAGTAAGCGGCCCGACCCTCGCTCGGCCGGCGAACGAAGTGAAACAGGTGCTCGTGGGTCAGCCGGAGGCGATCCCTCTCGGGCCGGGGCGGAACATTCGGCTTCGACCAGATGAGATCGTTCCGCAGAATCCAGCGACGACCCTGCATCAAGATCGCGAACCGCGCCGGCACCATCAGCAACTGCTTCTCCTGCCGGTAGTCCCCCATCGGCGTGCGCCGTCTGACCCGGCGCGTGCCGCCGAGGCCTTGCCGGCCCCCGGGGCGGATGCTCGCCCAACGCGCGAAGTAGGTGTCGCCGATGTTGACCCAGACGTTCCCGTCGGCCTTTAGGACAGGGCGTGCCCGGTCGAACCACTCGGCCAGGTGAGCCACGTACCAGTCAGGCGTCGGTTCAAGACCCAACATGCCGCCGTTAGCGCGGTACCAGTCATACGGAGGGGCAACATCAAGCGACTCGCCCTCGCGCCGCCACGCATCCTGAACCGCCCAGTTGTGATCCTCCTGCCCCTCGTACACGCGCTGACACCAATACGGCGGGCTCGTCACGATCAAGTCCACCGACGACTCGGGCAGCTTCCCAATCAGATCGAATGCATCGCCGCAGTAGATCTCCGACTCTCGGGGCACCGAGGTTTTCGCGGGCCGGCCACTCATGCGACCAACAATAGGGTCGGGGTGTGACATCGCAGCGGACCGGAGTCGGCTGGCGACGCGGACGAGGCTCGTCTGGGAACCGGCGGAAGGCACCATCAGGATCACCAACCATCACGGCTACTGCGCATCGACGGTCGCCGCCGCGAGTGTCGAGGCGGCCGCCAACGTCGTCAGTCGCGGTAAGCGAGCGCCGGGGGCAGGGGCCTCACGATGTTCGTGGTCTCGACTGCGACGGCAACCAGGCGCCGTAGGTGGCGGATCAGAGGGAACGGATGCCACCGGAGCGGCTCGCGGGCAGGCTCTCCGGTCGGAGACGTGTCTTGCGCGCCGGAAGCGAGGACCGCCGGAGTTCCGACGTTCAGCAGTCCACTGCGACACGCAACGCCGCACACGCCTCGTCGGTACGCAGAGCACCCAACTCACAGATTCGCTCGGTGAGGAACGCCTTCGGAACCACGCGAAGGTTGTCGAAGCCAGCGGCGCACTCGGTCCGCAGGCCGTCTTCGGGCCCCAGTCGCACCTCGGTCGGGATGTTCCTGACCGTGCGGGTGACCGGTGCCGCCAGAACGCCGTTCAGCACCGGGATCGCCGACGACCGACTCATCACCAGGAACGGGCGCCTTCCGACGTCCTCCATCTCACCCCACCAGATCTCGCCACGGCGCGGCTCACTCACCACGGTTCCTCCAGGATCGCATCGCGCAGCGATGCCGCCGCTGCGCGCTTGTCGCCGTCGGTCTGGGGAAACCGTCGGTAGCCCTCGGCGATCTCGGCGTCCAGCATCCGGGCCCGCTCCTTCGCAGCCAGCTCCTCGATTCCGGCTCGAACGAGCGCCGCGCGGCTGGGGTAGACGCCGACGCTCACCAAGTCGTCGACAGTCGACAGCAGCGAGGTCGGCAATCTGACCGCGACCTGCTCGGTCCGTTCGGATCCCACGGACTCATCCTACAGGAGAAACATCGATCGGATACCGTTCTCGACCATCGAACTGGTATGCGAGATCAATGTCGCTGTGCATGGCGACGCGATTGGCACCCAACGGCGCCGGCGATGCGCCCAGGGTGGCCGCCCGTCATGGTCACGAGTATGGTCACGAACTGCTCGCATGGCCGGCATGACAAGCGGACCTGCGTTGACGAGGACCATACCGGCCGGGGAGTTCAAGGCGAAGTGCCTCAAGCTCATGGACGAGGTGAACGAGACGGGCGCGACCATCGTCATCACCAAGCGGGGCCGACCGGTATCCCGGCTCGTACCCGTCGAGCGCGAGGGGAGAGGGATCAGCGGGATCCTCCCGGAGTTCGGTGACTTCGTGGACGATCCCTCCGAGACCGTCATCGGCCCCGAGGACGTGCGGGCGCTGGAAGCGGGCTGGGATGCCGGCCGGTCGCCCTCCGCGCGTCTTGGCGCATGATCCTGCGACAGCGCCCGTGCCGGGTCCGCTCAGAGGAGCCGGCGGCGCTCCTGCTCGTTGAGGCCGCCCCAGATGCCGTGGGGCTCGCGGATCCGCAGGGCGTACTCCAGACACTCGGTGATCACCGTGCACTGGGCACAGATGGCCTTGGCGCGGCGCTCGCGCTCGGATCTCTCTTCTTTCGCCTCCGCCACCGTCGGCGGGAAGAACACCGCCGACTGGGGGCCTCTGCAGGCCGCCCGCATCTGCCATTCGACACCGTCGGTGATCGCGCTCACGCGGCCTCCCCTGTCACGGGGGCGACCATAGGACGGCATTCGATCCAGCACAAGACGGGGTTCGGGATTCGTCGCAGGCGAGCCCGCCGACGCTGCTAGCCGGCCTCCTCGTCGGCCCCCGACGGCGCCGGCGCGCCATCCTCGCCGTCTCCGGCCTGCTCGTCGGCGGTGCTCTCGGACTCGTCGAGGACCTCCGCCGGCGACACCTCCAGCAGCAACCCGTCGATGCCGGTGACCTCCACCGGCCCCCCCGGCGGGATCGGCGAGGCCCGGAAAGTGCGCGCCCGCCAGAGGCTATCGGCGATGCGCACCACCCCGAACGGGTGCAGAGACTCGACGGCCTCGCCGCGCATCCCGATCATCCATTCGCGGCCGATGGTGGGCGTGGAGAAGCGGCTGCGTATGAGCGGCGGCATGCCACCCAGGATGCCGAGCATCAGCCCGACGAGCCCTCCCAGCATGGGCACCCACGACATGGAGACGCCGTCGTACAGCGTCAGCGTCCCGGCGACGACGGCGGCGGTCCCGATGGCGGTCCAGAGGCGCGGCACGCCGGTCTGGACGTCGATGGCGAAGGCGAAGAAGGCGAAGACGATGAGGGCGATGGCGAAGCCGTTGGTCGGCAGCACCGCCAGCCCGTACAGCGCCAGGATGCCACTGGCCGCGCCGGTGACGCCGGCGATGCCGACACCGGCGGTGTACAGCTCGAGCAGGATCAGTGCCAGCGATACGAGCAGCAGCAGGTATGCCAGCGGCGGGCTCGCCACGGTGTGCATGATCCCGCCGACGAACGGAAGGCTCACGAACTGCACCGAGGATCGTGGTTCGAGGCGGGTCTCGCCGGTCTCGGCGTCGGTGACCTCGACGGTCTCGAAGCCCAGGTCCTCGAGCGTGAACAGGAACTCACCGAGCGTCGGCGCGGCCGCGGGCGTAACGCCGGCGGTGGTGGCTTCGCTGTGGTTCACCGTGCGGTCGGCCAGGAGCGCCGCGTTCGATCCCCAGAGCCGGCCGAAGCGGTCACAGTCGAGCGCCTGGTCACCGGTGTCCCCCAAGCGCGCTCCCGGTGCCACGCCCACCCGGTCGGCAAGCGCCAGGAGTTGTGCGACTTCGCCGGTGGCGCGGGCTCCCGAGGGGCCGACCCAGGCAGTCACCGGCACCCGCGAGTCCACGATGGCATCGGCGATCGCCGCCAACTCCGCTTCGTCCACCACGGCGCGGCGGCTGTCTATCCGCAGGACGATGAACAGCACGCCGCTGTCGGGCTGGGAGGCGCGGCTGATGCGATCGATCACGAAGTCGCTGAGCACCGGATCCATCAGGCCGACCACCTCGACGACCTGCACCAGGTCCGCACCGGGCTCCGGTGCCCGGGACACCGCGGGGGCGGCGGCGCTCTCGGGGCAGGCCTCAGCCTGTGCGGTGACCGGGCCCGAGGGTGCCAGGAGCCAGCCCGCCGTGGCGACGACCAACCCCAGCAGCACTCGGCGCGCCGTGGGAGCGCCACGGCGCGCGCCGGACGGCAGGGGAGAGCTCCGGCTCATAGAGTGGTCAGGAATCGTCGACGGGACCGAGCGCCTCGAGGGCCGCCTGCATGGTCTCCACCATCGGAACGATCCGGTCGAAGCCGGTCGTGTGCAGCAGTCGGGTGATCGCAGGTCGATCGCAGAGCACCGAGATCGTGCCTCCGCCGTCGCGCACCCGCCGGATGCCCCCGATGAGAGCCCCGAGACCGGCAGAGTCCATGAACGGGACGCCGCTCAGATCCACCACCAGGCGAGCCGTCTCGTCGACGCCGTTGAGGGCCTCGCGGAAGTCGCCGACGGTGTAGGCGTCCAGTTCGCCGATCGGCCGGCAGACGGTGTGGTCCTCCGCGACTTCCACCTGAACCTCGAACACCCGGCAACCTCCCGTCTCGCCGGGGATGCTACCGCCCCGGTAGCCTCACGGTATGGCCGACGTGCTGCTGGCAACCGACGCCGATTGGACGTTCGACGAGGTTGCCGGCGCTCTCGCCGACGATGACACCCGCGTCAGCCGGGTTCGCTCGGGACGGGACTTGCTGGCCGTCACCGAGGAGTTGCAGCCCGAGTTGGTGATCGTGGACCTGCAGATCGGCAGCATGGGCGGAATGGCGTCGTGCCTGGAACTGCGGGCCGAGAGTGATGCCGGTCGGCTGCGGTACCAGAAGGTGTTGATGCTGCTGGACCGGTCCGCGGACGTGTTCCTGGCCCGGCGGGCGCGCGCCGACGGTTGGTTGATCAAACCCCTCAACGCCTTCCGCCTGCGCCGGGGGCGAGCCGCCCTCGCCGAGGGTGGGACCTTCTACGAGAGCGCCAGCTGAGCCGCCCGGCGCGGCGGGCCGGCCTTGGTATCCTCGGCCCGCAACGGGCAGTGGCGCAGCTTGGTAGCGCGCTTCGTTCGGGACGAAGAGGTCGTGGGTTCAAATCCCGCCTGCCCGACCATCGCCGAGCATCCCGGCGGGTGCTGGCGCGCCCGGATTCGAGGAACATGCCGCCCGCGATGAACCCCTCACAATGAACCTCCTCGCCACTTTGCGGAACCGCTTGGCGTGGTCGATCCGCACGGTGCTGTCCGGCAGCGGATCCCGCAAGTTCGCCCCCACCCCCGGGGCGCCGACGCTGCTGCCGGTCGGCGGGGCGGCGTGGCTGGTGCACGCCGAGGCCTCGATGATGGTGGGCGGCATCCGGGCGCTGCTGCTGCAGTCACTGCACCCCGTTGCCATGCAGGGCGTCGGCGAGCACTCGGACTTCCGCGCCGACCCGCTGGGACGGCTGCGGCGCACCGTGTTCTTCCTGGGCACCACCACGTACTGCGCTCTCCCGGAGGCCGAGGCGGCCATCGAGGCGGTCCGGCGGGTGCACCTGAGCGTGTCGGGGGTGACGCCCGACGGTCGTGACTACCGGGCCGACGACCCCGACCTGCTGGCCTGGGTGCACGCCACCGAGGTGGACAGCTTCCTGGAGGCGTTCCTGCGGTTCGGCCGCCCGCGGCGCCGCCGCCGGATGCTGGCCCCCAACCTGCCGGAGCGAACCGCCGTCGCGGCCGCCGTCGGGCCGATCCCGATGGCCGATCTGGCAGACCGCTACGTGGCGGAGATGGCCACGGTGGCCGAACGCCTGGGGATCACCGAGCCGCCTCGCAGCCGGGCCGAGCTGGCGGCGGTGATCGACGGTTTCGGGCCGGTGGTGGCGGCCACCGACCTGAGCACCGAGGCCGTCTACTTCCTGCGCCGGTTCCCGCTGCCGCCGCTGGCGCGGCTGGCCTACGCGGTGCTGTTCTGGGCGGCGGCCGGCAGCCTGCCCCGCTGGGCCCAGGAGCTGCACGGCCTGCGCTGCGGGCCGCTGCGCCGCGGCCTGGCGCGACCGGCGGCCCGCGCCATGCTGGGTGTCATGGGCTGGGCTCTGCGCAACGCCCCCGATCCGGAGGAGTCGCCGCAACAGCCGCCGGTAACCTGACGGCATGGAGATTGCCGTCGTCGGTGCCACTGGCCAGGTGGGGGGCGTGATGCGCGCCCTGCTGGCCGAGCGCGCCTTCCCGCTGCAACGGGTGCGGTTCATGGCGTCGGCCCGCTCAGCCGGGCGCCACCTGGCGTTCAACGGTTCAGAGGTTGCCGTGGAGGACGCCGAGGCCGCCGACTACTCCACGACCGACATCGCCCTCTTCTCGGCCGGCAAGACCACCTCGCGGGCCCTGGCGCCGCGGGTGGCGCAGGCCGGGGCCACCGTCATCGACAACTCCTCGGCCTGGCGGATGGACCCCGACGTGCCGCTGGTGGTGCCGGAGGTGAACGCCGCCGCCCTGGCGCACCGCCCGAAGGGCATCATCGCCAACCCCAACTGCACGACCATGGTGGCGATGCCGGTCCTGCGGCCCCTGCACGAGGCCGCCGGTCTGCGGCGCCTAGTGATCAGCAGTTACCAGGCCGCCTCTGGTGCCGGGCGGGCCGGCGTCAGCGCCCTAGCGGCCCAGATCGCCGCGCCCGGTGAGGCTGCGGCGGGGCTGGCCTTCGACCCGCAGGCCGCCGAGGTGCCCGGCGACGGACCGTTCGGGGCGTCGCTGGCCTACAACGTGCTGCCGGTCTGCGGCGGGGCCGTCGACGACGGCAGCGGCGAGACCGACGAGGAGCAGAAGCTGCGCAACGAGAGCCGCAAGATCCTGGGTATTCCCGACTTGGCCGTCTCGGCAACCTGCGTGCGGGTGCCGACCTTCACCGGCCACGCCCTGTCCGTCAACGCCGAGTTCGAGCAACCGCTCGACCCCACCCAGGCCGGCGAGCTGCTGGCCGCCGCACCCGGCGTGGTACTGGACGACCTTCCCACGCCATTGGGGGCCACCGGCATCGACGAGACCCTCGTGGGACGCATCCGGCGCGATCCCACCGTGCCGAACGGGCTGGCGCTGTTCGTGGTGGGCGACAACCTCCGCAAGGGTGCGGCGCTGAACGCCGTGCAGATCGCCGAGGAACTGCTGACCGAGTCCAGCTGACAGCCCAGTCCACACCCGCCGCACCCAAGTAGGCTGCTGAGCAACCCCCGAATCAACCCCATGTCGGCTTCAAAGCCGCAGTTCAGGGGCCTGCGGTCTCGGCCGAACAGCCATTGCTCAGCACATCCGAGGCTCTCGACCGCACCTCCGCCCAGCCTGCCGCCAGCGACCTGCAGATTCGCCCGAGCCGTGAATCTGTACACTAATTGCCCAGTGATTTTAGACATCCATTACCGCGTGAATCTCTACACCAATCGGTCGTGAATCTGTACATATTAGTGCGGGGTCGGCTACGATCCGTCCATCGACGGCCACGACGACTACATCGCGCGAATCTCCGACAGCACCCTGGCCCGCCACATGGAGGCATGGCCGGCGGAGTTCATCACGGGGCCGCGCGCGGTCGGCAAGACGACCACAGCGATGCGACACGCTCGGTCGGTGCTACGCCTAGACGTCGAGGCGGAGCGGGGAATCGTCCTCGACGATCCCGACGCGGCCATCCGTGACGGCCCGTTCCCGCTGCTGATCGACGAGTGGCAGCACGCCCCCGGCGTGCTCGGGGCCGTGAAGAGGGCGGTCGACGCCGCGCCGAGGCCGCCGGGGCGGTACCTGCTCACCGGATCGGCCCGCAACGACCTCCATGTGGGCCAGTGGCCGCTGACAGGTCGTGTCCTGACCACGCAGCTGTGGCCGCTGACGGGCCGTGAGCGCTTCGGCGACGCTACCGCTCCATCACTGTTCGAGCGCTGGGACAGCGACCTGCGCTTCGCCCTGCCGCCCGAGCGCCCCGATGTGCTCGGCTACGTCGACATCGCCCTCGACGGCGGATTCCCCGGTGCGCTGGCGGCCGCCCGAGCCGGTGCCCGCGACGACTGGATGCGAACCTACGTCGACGTGGCAGTGACCCGCGACCTCGGCGAGTTCGCAGCCGGCAACGGCAGGCGACGCAGCC
Organism: bacterium; assembly: GCA_026708055.1. Lineage (NCBI taxonomy): Bacteria > bacterium. The sequence continues at coordinate 149,124 of JAPOVS010000026.1, forward strand.
CCGAGCCCCTGCGACGCTGCCTCACCGCGTTCGCGTTGCATACGTCCGGGGTCGTTCCGGACACCGCGCTGGCACAGGCCGCCGGCCTGGATCGCCGCACGACACTCAGCTACCACGAGATGCTGACCGTGCTGCGCCTCACAGCCGACGTGCCCGCGTGGCACTCGAACCGGCTCAAGCGGCTCACCTCGATGCCGAAGCGATACATGACCGATACCGGGCTGGCAGCCTGGCTGATGGGAGTCGACCGCGAGAGCCTTCGGCGCGACAGCGACGCCAGAGGGCGGATCATCGACACCTACGTGGCCGCACAGCTTCGCGCCGAGGTGTCAGCGGCCGCCGGCCGCGCCCAGATGTTCCATCTCCGCACCCAGAGCGGCGAGCACGAGATCGACCTGGTCGTGGAGTTCGGGCGCCGGCTGGCCGCGTTCGAGATCAAGACGGCGAGCGCGCCGAGCGCCCGCGACGCCCGCCACATCGCCTGGCTGCGCGACCGGATCCCGCCCGAGCGGTTCGCCGGCGGGGTCGTCTTCCACACCGGCCCGCACCGCTACAGCCTGGGAGACCGGATCGAAGCCGTGCCGATCGCCGGACTCTGGGGTTGACGCCGAACTCAGCGGCTTGGCCCTGCCTCCGCGAGGGCCGGGACTCCACGAAACCTCCGTCGCCGGCGGCACCGGGCTGACGCCGCTCCGGCGATCCGCGGCGCTCGGGGGCTCAGTCGCCGAGGTGCAGGACGACGTCCACCTCGATGCCGAATCCCGGCAGCGGCGTCTGGATAGTGGTGCGCGCCGGCAGCGGCTCGGGGAACGCCTCGCGGTAGATGGCGTTCATCTCGGCGAAATCCGCCATGTCGTCCAGGTAGACGCCCACCCGCACGGCATCGGCCAGCGAACCCCCGGCCGCCTCGGCCACCGCCGCCAGGTTGGCGAAGACCTGCCGCGCCTGGGCGCCGAAGCCGCCCTCGGGCACCTCGCCGTCGGGCGTGAACGGCCCCTGCCCCGACAGGAACACGAACCCGCCGGCGGCGATGCCCTGCGAGTAGGCCCCCGAAGGCTGGGGCGCGGACGCACTGGTGATCGGCTGCTTCGCCATGATGACTCCTCCCTTGGATGGGCCTCTGACGGCGGCTCAGGCTACGCCAGGAAGTTGTTGAGCACGTTGGACGTGATGCGTGAGACGTTGTTGTCGTAGTCGTTGTGCGACAGGCCCGAGAACCAGTTGATGGAACTCACGGAGAACACGGCGCCGCCGTTGGCGGTCTCGAAGTACACCATGTCGGCGCGGGCGTCGTCGTTGCGGGTCGCGTCGATTCTGGAGTGCATCACGTAGATGTCCTCGTGGCAGATCAGGTAGTAGGCCGAGTGCTGACCCGCCGAGGTTGCCAGGACCAGGGTGTGGGACGGCGTGCCGAGCGTGTGGTCCACCCGGTCCAGCTCGTCGCCGGCGCAGCCGTTCATCACCAGGCCGAAGTCGCCGATGATCTCGTCGTCGCCGACGCCCTCGAAGATGAACGCGGCCCGCGGGTCGAAGCTGCCGGGCAGGCGCCGGTAGCCGGGCGTGTGGGCATCCCATCCCTGGCAGGAGAATCCGGTGCCGACGATGGCGTTGGGCGGGCGGCCCAGGTGCCGCCAGATGCCGCACTGCTCGCCGGTTGAGGCGAACTGCGTCTCGCCGGGGTGTGACTCCCAGGCCCGGCTGCCGGCGAAGCCGCGCCGGATCTCGACGACGTGGCGACGCCCCGGGTCATATGTGGTGGCCCAGTAGAAGCCGTTGCCGCCCAGGTACATGAACCGCCCGCCGCCGTCCAGGTACGCCTCGAGGGCGTCCAGCATGGGGCCGGTCCAGTACTCGGGATGGCAGCCGGTCATGACGACCTTGTACTCCGAGAGGCAGTCGAGGCCCTCGAAATGCAGGTCCTCGTCGGTGATGACGTCGTAGTCGGCGCCCTGGGTCTCCAGCCAGTCCACCAGGTACAGGTCGAAGGCGTAGCCCCGGGGGGCACCGGTCACCCAGTGGCGGGCGGTGGCGCGCATCGACAGGAGCGGGCGGCGGGTGGTGGAGTGGCACACCCCGCTGCCGTCGGTGTGCACGTCGTAGACCGAGCCGCCGAGTTCCACCCGGGCGCCCAGGTAGTCGTCGTAGGGGTCCACGACGATGGGGATGTTGGTGAGGTCGCTGAAGTCGTGGCCCCCGCTGAACAGCACCCGCTCGTTGGCGTAGGCCAGGTAGCTGCAGGTTGGCGCCAGGTACGCCGCCTTCGCCCGGCGGGCGCCCGGGGCCGGCGTCACGAAGAACGGGATGTTGTCCTCCTCGCCGCCGGCCTCGTCGGAGGCCTGCAGGTGCACGGCGTAGTAGCCGCTGCGGGCGTCGTCGGGGACTGTGAACCTGAAGTCCTCCTCCCAGCGGCTGTCGTCGAAGTCGTCGTCGTGGAAATGGATGGCCCCGTACTGTTCCGGCGCCTCCTCGCGCGTGAAGGCCGTGGCGTCCCAGCTGTGGCCGGTGAGGCCGCGCATGGCGTAGTTGACGACGGTGCCGTCGTGGCCCGAGCCACCGACGTCGGCGATGTCGACACCCGAGGCGTCCGTGGCGGCGAAGTCCCACACCGCCGCCACGCCGTCCATCGCCAGCGGGTCGGCGCCGTCGGCCAGGGCTTCGAGTTCCTCGGCGCTGAGCGCCCGGTCGAACAGGCAGGGCCGCTCGATCTTGCCGTTGAAGCAGTGGTAGGCACCCACCTCGGTGCCGTCGATGCGCGAGCCGGCCGCCAGCAGCAGCGGTGCGTCGGGTTCTTCGGGAACGGGATCAACCTCGTCGCCGTCCGCTGTGCCGAGATTCGTCGCGGCCGTCAGCGAGGGCTCGGGGCCGCGCTCGCAGATCCTCTGCAGCAGGTGGGCCTCACCGGTGGCGGCGTCCCAGGAGCCGGCCACGAAGTGCCAGCGCTTCGCGACGGGCCAGGCGCCCAGGGAGAAGTGCCGGTTGTCGACTCTCAACGTGAGCCCGTCCTCCTCGTTCCCAGGAGGTATCACGCATCCGGCGCTGTCCACGTCCGGTCCTGTCGGCATGCCCCTCGGCAGGCCGAGTCCGAGGCTGTAGCCACCGAAGCTGCCGCGGCGGGCGACGATGGTCTGCGGTCCCACCTCTGGCACCGTCGGCCAGATCCACGCTGCGATCGTCAAGCTGCCGGAGATCTCGGGTGGGTCGGGCACCTCGACGTACGACCCGGCGTGAGTCTCCTGGCGCTGGCCGGGGTGCGTACCGTCGGCCGACGTCGCCACCGGCTCGGCCTTGAAGCCGGGGCTCTCCGGCGAGGTGTCCCCGTGGATGAGCCGCACCACCTGCGACTCGTAGGAGTCGAACTCGGAGCTGACCATGACCCGCACCTCGTCGCCCGGGTGGACGACCAGCGGGTCGGTGTAGCCCAGCAGCTCCCGGCGCCGGCGCTCCGACCTGTAGGGACTCTTCTCGTACCCTTCCGCTAACCGCATCTTCCCTCCCGAATCCTTTCGCTGTACCCCTGTATGTCAGACGTAGTTGATCATCGCGCCGCCGTCTATCACCATCACCGCGCCGTTGGTCCAGCGCGACTCATCGGAGGCCAGGTAGAGCGCCAGGTCGGCGATCTCCTCGGGCTGGCCGAAGCGGCCGACCGGATAGCGGGCGAGTCGCATCCGGCTGCCCGCGTCGCCGTGGGCGTCGTGCACCAGGGCCATGGGCGTGCGGATCGTGCCGGGGGCGATGACGTTGGCGCGGATCCCCTGCGGCCCGTACACCACCGCAAGCGAACGGGTCAGCGAAATCAGCGCACCCTTGCTGGCCGTGTAGGCGTCGATCGGCTGGCTGCCGCCCACGAAGGCCCGGATCGAGGAGGTGTTGATGATCGATCCGCCGCCGCGGCGCAGCATCTCTGGGATGGCGTGGCGGCAACCCAGCATCGGACCGGTGAGGTTCACCGCCAGGATGCGGTCCCAGGTGCCCAGCGGGACGTCGATCACCGAGCCGTCTTCGACGGGGGCGACGGCGGCGTTGTTGTAGAGCACGTCCACGCCCCCGAAGCGCTCCTCCGCGGCGGCCACGACCCGCTCCCAGTCGGACTCCAGGCTCACATCGATCTCGACGGCGACCGCCTCTCCCCCGGCCGCGCTGATCTTCTCGGCCACGGCGGCGCCGGCGGCCGTGTCGATCTCGGCGATCACGACGCGGGCACCCTCTTCGGCGAAGCGCAGTGCCGCCGCCCTGCCCTGGCCGGAGCCCGCCCCGGTGATGATGCAGACCTTGCCTTCGAGCCTCATGGCGTCAGTACCAAGGGCCGCGGGGAGACTGGATTCCGGCCTACGCCGGAATGACGACATGGGGCGGATCGCACGGCATGACGAGGTGGGGCGGGGGGCATGGCCTCAGCGGCTCTCGCCGCGGCCGGTGGCGATCCAGGTGGCGACGTGCTCGCCGGCGTCGATGATCTCCGATTGGCCCAGCATGTGAAACGCCGAGCAGATGTGGTTGGGCAGGATCTGCACGCGCTGCCCGATCGTCAGCTCGCCGGGCGGACCGTCGCCCGTCCAGCGCAGCCAGCCGTGCTCCTCGGAGAGCTGGTACAGCTCCCAGCCCGGCAGGTCCACGACAAGGCCGTAGCCGCCGGGCGCGCCCGGCACGTGGATGCCGAGGCGGTCGTGGCTGACCGACTTGGAGCCGGCGTCCAGGATGGCCCGGTCCGGCTCGACGTGGCTGACCACCGTGGCCACCACCCGCGCCGCGCAGCGGTCGAAGCCCACCACGCCGCGCAGCACCTGCCCGTAGTCGTTGAAGGCGTAGATTCCGGGACGGACCTGCGTGATCCCGTCCACCGCGGTGGTGTGGCGGGCGGTAGCGCTGGAGCCCACCGACACCACGTCGATGTCGAGTCCCCTGGCCCGCACCTCGTCGGCGGCGGCGACCATCAACTCCCCGGCGTCGACCGAGGCGTTGTGCAGGCCGTCGGTGCCGGGCTTGGAATAGGCGTGGCCCTCATGGGTGATCAGCCCCCGCAGGCGCAGCCCCGGGAGGGGCGCGATGGCGGCCCCGAAGTCGGCGGCCTCGCCGGCCGGCACGCCGCAGCGGTGATAGCCCGTGTCGGTGATCACCAGCACCTCCGCGGTCATGCCTTCGGCGGCCATGCCCGCCCCGAGCGCCTCGGCAGCGCCGAAGGAGTCCACCGACAGCAGGATGTTGGCCCTGTGCATGAGCCGCCGGGCGCGGGCGATCTTGGCGTCCCCCACGATCGGGTACGCCATGACGAAGCTGTCCAGACCTGCGTCGGCAAGGGCCTCCGCCTCGCCCAGCTTGGCGATGCAGAGCATCTCCGCCCCGGCCGCCATCTGCAGGCGGGCAATCTCGGGCGTGCGATGCGTCTTGGCGTGAGGCGCCAGGCCGATGCCTCTGCCGGCCGCATAAGCCGCCATGTCGGCGATGTTGTGCTCCATGCGGGCGCGGTCCACCACCAGGGAGGGCGTCTCGATGCTGGCGGGGATGTCCAGGAGGCCGCCGGCGGGGATCGTCCGATCAGCCATCGTCTGCTCCTATCACGAACGTCGCCTCGGTGACGATCGGGAGATCGAAGGGGAGGCTCGCCACGCCCACGACCGAGCGGGCGGGCCGGGCGTCGGGCCCGAACGCCGCCTCCAGCACCTCGCTCGCCCCGTCCAGGACCCGGGCGTGATCTTCGAAGCCTGCCGCGGCGTTGACGTACCCGGTCATCCGCAGCACGCCGCTGATCGCCGACAGGTCGCCGAGCGCACCGGCCGCCGACGCAAGCAGGCTGAGGGCGGTGGCGGCGGCGGCCGCGCGCCCCTCGCTGAGAGTGAGCGCGTCCCCCACGACGCCGCGGTGCGTGAACCCGCCGTCGGGACCGAGGGGTCCGTGGGCGCTCAGATGCAGAAGATCCCCGTGACGGCGGGCAGGCACGTACATGCCCTTCGGTTGGGGCGGGGGCGGCAGTTCCCAGCCGGCTGCCCGCAGCCGCTCGACGGGCGTGCTCATGCCGCCGTCCGCAGTTGGCTGCGCAGCACCCGGCCCGGCCGGGCACCGGTGTGGACGTCGTCGTCCTTCACCAGCTCGCCGTTCACCAGCACCCAGGGCATGCCCTCGGGATGTTGCCGGGGATTCTGGAAGGTGGCGGTGTCGCGTACCGCGTCGGGGTCGAACACCACGATGTCGGCCCAGTAACCCGGCCGCAGCAGTCCCCGGTCGAATTGCCGCAACCGCAGGTTCGGCAGCGCCGCCAGCTTGCGGACGATCTCCGGCCAGCCGAACATGCCCTCGTCGCGGGCGTAGTGGGCCAGGTAGCGGGCGAAGGTGCCCCAGGCCCGGGGGTGCGGGCGGGCGCCGGTCATGATGCCGTCGCTGCCGCCCATGTGGAACGGCAACTGCATGATGGTGCGCACGTTGTCCTCGTGGCCGACGTGGGTGAGGATGTTGACGTTCAGCCGCTCGTCGAGCATGAGGCGACGGACCGCCTCCCAGGGCGACACCGCCAGCTCGGCGGCGATCTCGGACACGCGCCGGCCGATCCAGCGCCTTCCTTCCTCGCTGCCCACCGAGGAGACCTCGATGGCTGACCAGTCCATCAGCGCACCGTGGAAGCCGTCGGTGCCGACGTCCTCGAGTTCGTGGCGGATCCGCTCGGCCGCGCCGGGATCGGCCAGGTGCGCCAGCACACCCTCGGGACCCTCGGTCCACGCCCAGTTCGGCAGGAATGCGGCCATGTAGGTGGAGCCGGGCACGTAGCAGTAGCTGTCGGCGCTGATCTCCAGCCGGCGTGGGTCGATGGCGGCCAAGCGATCGACCAGCTCGCCGGCGCGGCCCCCGTTGCCGGGGAAGCTGACCTGGCAGTGCGTGAGGTGCAGCGGCGCGCCCGAGCGCAGGCACACGTCGACCATCTCGTCGTAGGCCTCCATCACGCCGCGCCCGTAGCTGCGGGTGTGGGGCGAGAAGTAACCGCCGAAGGGCACGATCTCCGAACACAGCTCCACCAGCTCGTCGGTCCCGGCGTACATGGCCGGCGTGTAAGTGAGGCCGGTGGACAGGCCCAGTGCCCCCTCGGCCATGCCCTGGCGGACCAGGGAGCGCATCTCGGCCAGTTCAGCCCCGGTCGCAGGCCGGTCGTCGGTGCCCACGGTCATCATGCGCAGGTTCCCGTGGGGCACCAGGAACGCCACGTTCAGCGACGGCGGCGACGCCTCGAAGCGCTCCAGGTACTCCGCCACGGTGCGCCAGCCGTAGTCCAGACCGGGCGGATCCCCCACCCAGCCGGCGGTCTGGGTGCGCACCGCCGCCAGGGTGAAGTCGTCGAAGGGCGCGTAGGCCAGCCCGTCCTGGCCGATCACCTCGCCGGTCACGCCCTGCATCACCTTGGCCTCGGCGTCCGGTTCGGCCAGCAACGCCAGATCGGAGTGGGAATGCATGTCCACGAAACCCGGCGCCACCAGGTGGCCCGACACGTCGATGACCCGCCGGGCCGATCCGGCCGGGCCGAGCGAGGCGATGCGCCCGTCGCTGACGGCGACGTCGGCGCGCAGCGGCGGCCCGCCCGTGCCGTCCACCACGTGGCCGCCAGACAGCACCAGGTCATGCATCGGCCGGGTTCACCTCCGCCTTTCCTGCCGCACGGCGGACCGACGACTCGCCGCCCGCGGTTGCCGGAGGACTCAACTCCGCAGGTTCTGGGAGTCGGCGCCAAAGATGTGGCTGCGAGCGGGGTCGAACGCCAGCCGAACGTTCGACCCGGTGTTCACCTGGGTGTCGGGGGGCATCCGCACCTGCACCGCATGTCCGGCCACCATCACGCTCACGAACAGGTCCGAACCGACCGGTTCCAGGAAACGGACCACGCCGGGGAGACCTTCGGCGTCGGGCGAGGCGAGCGTGAGATGTTCGGGACGGACCCCCAGTTGGGCGTCGCCGGCGGCTTCGGTCAGCACATCGGGCGCGATCCCCGACACTGCCGGATCCACCGCGAGTTCGTAGCCCTCCACCCGGAAGTACGTCTGCCCGTTGTCCCGCTCGAGCGCACCGCTGATGAGGTTCATGGGCGGGGCGCCCAGGAAGGTGGCCACGAACGTGTTGGCGGGTACGTCGTACACGCCGGTGGGGTCGCCCATCTGCTGAATGCGGCCGTCCTTCATCACGGCGATCCGCTGGCCCATCGTCATCGCCTCCACCTGATCGTGGGTGACGTAGATGGTGGTGATGCCGAGCCGTTCGTGCAGGCCCATCAACTCCAGGCGCGTCTGCAGGCGCAGCTGGGCGTCGAGGTTGGAGAGCGGCTCGTCCATCAGGAATACCAGCGGTTGCCGCACGATGGCCCGGGCGAGGGCCACCCGCTGGCGCTGACCACCGGAGAGCTGCTCCGGCAGGCGCTTCAGCAGCGCCTCGATCTCCAGCATCTCCGCTGCCCGCTGGACCGCCTCGGCAACCTCGTCGCGGGCCATGCGGGCCGTCTCCAGCGGGAACGCCACGTTCTTGTACACCGTCATGTGCGGGTACAGGGCGTAGTTCTGGAACACCATCGCCACATTGCGCTTGGTGGGGTCCTTGAAATTGATGAGTTCGCCGTCGACCAGGATCTCGCCGCGGGTGGCGTCCTCGAGGCCCGCGATCAGGCGCAGGATGGTGCTCTTACCGCACCCCGACGGGCCGAGCAGCACCAGGAACTCGCCGTCGGGGATGCGCAGGGTCACGTCCTCGACCGCCTCCACGCTGCCGAAGTGCTTGGTCAACTGGCGCAGGATCACCTCAGCCATGGCGCCTCCGATTTCGTCTCTGCGTCATTGCTTCTCCGGGTCATTGCTTCAGGGCACCGGCCATCGACGCCTGCACGAACCACTTCTGGAAGAACAGGAAGACGATGGTCACCGGCACGATCGTCAGGAGCGACGCCGCCGCCAGGATGCCCCAGTCGGTCACGAATTGCCCCTTCAGGGAGGCGATGCCCACCGTCAGGACCCGGAACTCGTTGTCGGTTGCCGCCACGAGCGGCCACAGGTAGCTGGCCCACGTGAGCATGAACACGAAGATGCCCAGCACCACGAGGGCCGGTTTGATGAGCGGCAGCACGATCCTGGTGAAGATGCGCCACTCGCCGGCGCCGTCGAGGCGTGCCGCCTCGTAGAGACCGTCGGGGAGGGTCTCGATGAACTGGCGCATCATGAACACCCCCAGGGGGGACACGGCGCTCGGCAGGATCAGGCCCAGGTAGGTGTCGATGTCGATCCAGTTGCCGATGATGGGCCAATCCCCGATGGTGTTCACCGTCAGGTAGGTGGGCGCCAGCACCGCCGCCACCGGCACCATGAGCGTCGCCAGGACCACGAAGAACAGCACGTTGCGCCCCGGGAAGCGCAGGCGGGCGAAGGCGTAGCCGGCCATGGAGTTGGTGACGAGCGTGAGGAGGGTGGTGCTGCCGGCGAAGATCAGCGTGTTGATCGCCCAGCGCACGTAGCTGGTGCTGGAGAACAGGAAGCGGTAGTTCTCGAGCGTGGGCTCGCTGGGAATCCACTCCGGCGGGTAGGTGAACAGCGAGACGCTGTCGCGGAACGCCGGCGAGATGAGGTAGAAGGCCGGACCGATGGCGATCACCACGAAGAGCGAGAGCACCACGTAGGCCAGGATCTTCCGGGTCCGGTCACTGGCGCGCTTGGCGCGGCCCGCCTCGGCGAGTCGCTCCGCCATGGCGTCGGCGTCGCTGATCTCGTCCGTCGCAGGGACCTCCTCGAGGGCCGGGGGATCGGGGGTCACGTCGCCGGCCACGTCATGCCTCGCGCTGTCGTCGCTTGCCCAGCAGCCAGAACGACAGCGCGGTCAGGATCAGCACCACGACCAGCAGCCCGATGCTGGAGGCGTACGCCAGGCCGGTGTCCTGGAACTTGAACAATCGCTTGTGGATGAACCACACCACCGTGGCGGTGCCGAGTCTCGGGCCGCCGTCGGTGAGCACTTGCACCGAGTCGAAGAGCTGGAAGTTGAAGATGACGGCGATCACCAGGGCGAACAGCAGCAGCGGGCGCAGTGTCGGCACGGTTATGCGCCGGAACCGGCGCCACTTGCCCGCACCGTCGATGCGGGCGGCGGCCTGCAGCTCCTCGGGCACGCTCTGCAGGCCCGCCAGGTAGAACAGCACCCAGAAGCCCAGGCCGCGCCAGACCTCCACCGCCACGATGGTCAGCAGCGCGTGGGGGTTGTCCCCCAGGAATCTGATGCCCTCGCCCCCGAGGACCGACCGCTTCAGCAGGTTCAGGATCCCGAAGTCGAAGTTGACCATGAAGAACCACATGATCGCCCCGAGGATCGGCGGCGCCAGCAGCGGGAAGTACAGCGCGACCTTGTAGAAGTTGCTGCCCTTCTTGTAGTTGTTCAGCAGCGAGGCCAGGAAGATGGCCAGAGTGAACACCACCGCGATGGCGATGAGCACGTAGATGCTGGTGTTCTTGACCGCGGTACGGAGTTCGGAGTCGCTGACGGTGCGGGTCCAGTTCTCGAAGCCCACGAAGACCCGCGGGTCACCCCTGATCAAGCCACCCTGATTGAAGCTGAGGAAGATGCCCCAGACGGCCGGGATGGCCAGGAAGACGCCCCAGACGATGAGGTACGGCGACAGGAAGCCTGCGGCGCGCCTGACGGTGCGGAAGCGGTAACGGCGGGCACGCCAGCGGTACTCGGAGTCGCTGAGACTGGGCGCCGCCCACTCGTCGGGCACCACCTCCGGCACCGGTGCATCGACCGCGGTCATGAAGTCCTCGCGGTGGTGTGTAACCCGGGAGGTCGCACCTTCACGTGCCTGCCTCGATGTCGAGATGTGCGAACAGATCGGTGTGCCCCGGGGGCCGGCAGCCCCTCACCGGTAGCTGCCGGCCCCCGGACCATCAGTGTCAGCGGCCGGCCCCGTGGCTCTCACCGTCGGGGCCGGCCGCGGCGTTGGTTACCCGCGCTCGAGGATCTCCGCGGCGCGTTGCTGCGCTCCGGACAGGGCGTCGTCGACCGACACCTCGCAGGAGGCCGCCGCCTCGAGTGCCTGGCCGTACTCGTCCAGGATCTGGGCGATGTTCGGGTGCGTGACCAGGCCGTCCCAGGAGGCCAGGACCCACTCGAGGTTCCTCTGCAGCTTCTCGTTGCCGAGGAACGTCGTGATGTCGTCCCGCGGCGAGATCCAGCCGTAGACCTCGTTGTAGGCGGTCATGAACTCGGCCGAGCTCAGGAACTTGGCCAGCTCCCAGGCGGCGTCGGGGTTGGAGCTTCCCGCGGCGACCGACCAGTGGCCCGTCGTGGAGAACATCGTCTGGGTGCCGTCGGGCGCCCCCACCGGGGGTGCGATGTCCCAGTTGAAGGGCAGGCCCTCGTCCTCGAAGGCGGTGACACGCAGTGGCTCGTCCAGCAGCATGGCCAGCTGGCCGCCCTTGAACAGCGAGATGCCCTCCTCACGGTTGTACTGGCCGATCGGCGGCTGCACCCCGTGGGTGCAGATGAGATCGGCGCCGAACTGCGTCGCCTGCCGCACCGCGTCGGAGTCGAGGGTCGCCGACGTGTAGTCGTCGGAGACGATGTCGCCGCCGAAGTTGTGGACGTTCTGCAGGTTGAAGTACCAGTTGAAGTCCACGGTCGTCATCGGCACATGGAAGCCGATGGCGTCGGTGTTCGCCTCCACGGCCTGGGCCGCGGCGATGAGCTCGTCGGTGGTGCTCGGGACCTCGCTGACGCCGGCCTGCTCGAGCAGGTCCAGGTTCACGAACATCACGGTGCTGCCGATGATGATCGGGACGCCGTACAGCTTGCCCTGGTAGAGGCTGGCATCGATGGCGCTGTCGATGAAGTGGGCGCGCTCGGAGGCGTACTCCGGGGCGCTCATCAGCGGCAGCACGTCCATGAAGGCGCCGCGATCACCGAACAGCGTGAGGTGCGTGCTCACCTGGTAGGTCACGTCGAACGGGTCGTCGCCGGCGAAGCTGGCGGTGTACGTCGACTCGACGTCCTGCCACGGAACCACCGTGTGCTCGACGGTGATGCCGGTCCGCTCCTCGAAGGGCGCGAACCACGTCTCGAACAGTGCGATCTCGTCCGGGCCGTGCGGCGCCTTGCCGAACTTCAGCGTGACGCCTTCGAAGGGACGCGCGGTCGCCTCGAGCGCCGCCTCTGCCTCGGCCTGCGCAGCCTCCGCCTCGGCCTGCGCAGCCGCAGCCTCGGCCTGCGCAGCCTCCGCCTCGGCCTGCGCAGCCTCCGCGTCGGCGCGAGCCGCGTCGGCCTCGGCCTGCGCAGCGGCTGCCTCCTCGCGTGCCGCCGACGCTTCGGCCGCGGCCGCATCGGCCGCAGCCTGCGCTGCAGCCAGTGCCGCCTCTGCCTCGGCGGCGGCCGCCTCATTGCCCTCGGCCGTGGCCTGGGCAAGATCGGCCGCTGCCTGAGCCGCGTCCGCAGCGGCAAGCGCTGCCGCGGCATCTGCCGCCGCTGCCGCCGCGTCCGCAGCGGCTGACTGCGCCTCGGCACCAGCAGCAGCCGCGTCCGCGGACGCAGCCGAGGCCTCCGCAGACGCTGCTCCGGCGTCTGCGATCGCCACACCGGCGTCAGTTGCCGCCCCCTGGGCCGCACTCATCGCCGCGTCGGCCGACGCTTCGATGTCGCTCGTGTCAGCCGCGCAGGAGGCCGCTATGAGCCCCAGCACCGCCAACAGCACCAGCCCAAGAGCCGATCCCCGTCTCCTAAACAGTTTCATCCGTCTTTCCCCTCTCGGTGTGACGATGTCGTTCCCGCCAGTGGCCCTCCCCGCAGAACCGGCGAACCCCGACCGAGCGGGGGACGAACCCCCGCCGGGCCGGAACCCCCGGCGCTGTAGCATCGTTCGACGATCTCCACAGGAAGACCCACAGGCGAATGCCGACTATAGATCAATACCCGCGGGCGCATCCAAGGCGGATCCGAGTGCCCCCCAGGCCGGGGCTCCGCCCGTCGTGACCACGCCGGAACACCAGCCGAAAGTACTGCTCACCGGCGCGGCAGGGCACCTTGGGCGGCGGATCGCGACCCATCTGGCGTCGAGCGCCTGCCGTCTGGCTCTTTGCGATGTCGACGCGGCGCGGCTGGCGGTTCTGGCCGCCGAACTCACCGGTGGAGCAACGGCGGAGGACGGACGGGTGGTGTCGATTCCGGTCGACGTGACCAACGAAACCGACGCACGGGCCGCCGTCGGTAATGCGCAGGAGTCGCTGCGCGGCCTCGACGTGCTGGTCAACGCCCACGGGATCGAGGGCCCCACGGCCCCGGTGGAGGCGCTCGACCCCGACGAGGTGCGCCGGACGTTCGATGTGAACGTGATGAGCCTGTTCTGGCTCTGCGGTGCGGCTGCTGAGATCTTCAAGACCGCCGGCGGGGGTCGCATCGTGAACTTGGCCTCGGGCGCCGGGCTGGCCGGCGGTGCCTTCACCGGCGTCTACCACGCCTCCAAGCACGCCGTCGTGGGGCTGACGCGCTCGCTTGCCCGGGAGCTGGCGCCGGCTGGCATCCTCGTGAACGCTGTCTGCCCCGGCTTCGTGGAGTCGCCGATGGTCGACCGCATCGTCTCGTCCCTCGGTGATCTGGACCTGCCCACGGACTACCGGAGCGTCGTACCGCTGGGCCGCTACGCCGACCCCGACGAGGTAGCCGAGACGGTCCGCTACCTGGCCTGCGAGGCCCCCGAGTACATGACCGGCGCCTGCCTCGTGCTTGACGGGGGCCTCCGCGCCTGAGACGCCGGGCTCAGCCGGCTCTCACTCGAGGAGGCTGAGCAGATCCTGCCTGCGGATCTTTCCGGTGGCGGTGCGCGGGAAGTCCTCGACGAAGACCACCTGGCGGGGTCGGCTGCGGCGGTCGAGTCGCTTCGCCACGAGATCGGCCACGCCGCCGGGCCGGAGCGCGCTGCCGGCGGCGGCTCTGACAGCCGCCACGGGCACCTCTCCCCACTCGGGGTCGGGCACACCGAACACGGCCACCTCCTCCACGTCGGGATGCGCCGCGATGGCCCGCTCGACCTGTGCCGCGTGGACATTGACCCCGCCCGAGATGATGATCTCCTTCGAGCGGCCGACGATCGTGATGTAGCCGTCACCGTCGACGGTCGCCAGATCTCCGGTCAGCAGCCAGCCGTCGCTGAACGCCGCTTCGGTGGCGGCTCGGTCACCCCAGTAGCCGGACATGGTTTTGGGAGTGCGGACGGTGATCTCACCGATCTCGCCGGGCGTCGTCGCGCTGCCGCCGGAGCGCCGCACGACCACTTCGGCGCCGGCGATGGCACGGCCGATCGAACCCAGCCGGGGATCGTCGGGCCCCGCCAGAGCAGCGTGGTCGGTGGCGGTGAGCGCGGTCACGACCCCCAGCGTCTCGCTCAGGCCGTATCCGTGGTAGAGGCCGCAACCCAGTGCCTGCCGCATCCGCCAGACCTGCTCCCGGGCGCTCGGCGCGGTCCCGTAGACGAGCAGGCGCAGCGAGACGAGTCGCTGGGGCGAGAATGCCTCGTGGTCCAGGATCCGCTGGATCTGCGTAGGCACGATGATGGCGCTCGTCACCCGGTTGGACTCCACGGCTTCGATCCAGGCGCCCGCTTCGAACTGCGGCATGACCACGTGGGTGTGCGCCCCGTCGAGCATCGTGAACACCCGCGCCGCCGCCGACGTGTGGTGCAGCGGGGTCGACGTGAGGTACACCTCGTGCGCGCCGAACTCCTGCGACCTGGCGTTCATCGCCGCGTTGGCGGTCACCGCCGCATGGCTCAGGCACACACCCTTGGGCTCGCCGGTGGTACCGCTCGTGTAGACGATCAGGACGACATCCGAGGACTCGGGCAGGGATGGCAGCCCGGCGGCAGCTGTCGCCAGGGCGGCGCCGTGGCGCCCGCTGCCGTCCACGACAACGTCGAGGCCGGCCGCGCGCAGCGCCCCGGCGCCGGCGGCGTCGGCGAACGCCAGGGCGGGGCGCGCGTCGGACACCAGCCGGGCGACCTCCGCGTCCGCCAGTTCCGGCGCCAGCGGCACGCACGCCGCGCCGATTCGGGCTGCAGCCAAGTAGACGTCGATGTGCAGCCTGCTGTTGGCGGCGCGGAGGGCGACCCGATCGCCGCGGCCTACACCCGCCGCCGCGAGCCACGACGCAAGCCGGTCGACCCGGTCGGCCAGTTCGGCATAGGTGACCGTCTCGCCGGCGGCGAGGACGGCATGCCGGCGGGGGGCGGACCGCACCGCGGTCGCGAGCAGGTCCGGGACGAGATCGACGGAGCGTCGTGGAACTGCGGCCGCGCCGGGGCCCGGCAGTTCCCCGGCGGTGCTCACAAAGCCTGTACCGGCCAGGGGAGTTCGGCCCGGTCCACGACACAACGCGCCGTGGGCAGCGAGTTCGCCACCTGGCAGATGCCCACGTCGGCGATCATGCCCAGAACCAGCGCGGTGTCGGCACGCGACAACCCCGAGGTGGACTCGCACCACGCCAGCATCTCGGCGAACGCCAGCTTGGATCCGTCGTCGATGCTTCGGGCCGACACCACCGTGACCAGTTGGGTGGCACTCAGGATGCGCGGCCAGCCCATCCCCGGCGGCCGTGGCCCCACCGCCACCGACACCTCCAGCCGGGTCCCCACCTCCGGCGACTGGACCACCTCGCCGTCGCCCATCCGGGCTTTGCTGTCGCCGAAGTAGAGGTAGGCGCCGTCCACCTCGACGGGCAGCACGACGGTCGCACCCTCGCGCACCTCGTTGCAGTCCATGTTCCCGCCGTAGCGGCCCTGCATCTTGGAGAAGACGGTCTCACGATCGGGCGCCGTGGCGATGCAGCCCACCAGCGGGCGGGCCGCGATGCGCAGCTCGCCGACATGCACGTGGCCGTCACGCACCTCGAGGCCGTCGCAGGCGTACCACTCGCCCCACCAGTCCACCGGCGAGTCGGCCCCGCAGGTGCTCCAGGCGACGCTCCCGGGCGTCGTGACCTCCACGCGGTGCAACGTCACCGCCACGGCGTCGCCGCGCTGCGCACCCGCCACCGCGATGGGGCCGGTGACCCCGTCGAGGTTCGACAGCACCCACGCCAGATTCTCCGGCGTGAAGCCGTCGGGATGCCGGAAGCGGCCTGTGAAGCAGTCCTCGGTCTCGACGACGAAGACTTCGCCGGCCTCGACGGTGCCGATGGGGGCGTGGTCGCCGCTGTAGGTGAACTTGAGGTTGTCAGCTTCGAAGGTCTGCACCATGGGACTCCCTAGTCCCTGCGCAGGGCCTTGCAGTTCTCGCGCACCATCCGGAGTTGCTCGGTGATGCCCAGATCGGCGTCCGGACGGCGAGTCGTGGGGTCGCCGCGCAGGCGGGTCCGCAGGTGGATGTCGGCGACTTCAGGGGCACAGAA